>JAQBTG010000024.1 GCA_027624955.1 Pseudomonadota bacterium | reverse complement strand
ACGTTTATGAATAACGAAGTTTTGAAAGACGTGCAGCAAGCACTGAACACGATACGTGCATTAGCAGACAAGGCAGACGCTGAAACAAAAATGGCAGCGTTGCAGTTGATGTTAGGAACAAGTCAGAGTGTTGTGGCACTAGCGAAGAAACTGACAACACCAAAGACAAAGACAAAAACCAAAGTTGTCAAAGCCTACATACCCAAAGAGAAAGTTGTGCAGAAAGATCCAGAGCAACAGCAACAAGCAGAAGAGCCAGCAACACCTTCTCAACTGCAACCATTCAAGCCTATTCCGCCGTTATCAAATCAACATAGCGATACAGAGAATGTGTGAAAACGAATCAAATGAGCACGGTTTGTGGTGTGTCGTAGAAGTTGTGTGCTGGTAGATAGGCTGACTATGCGATACGCATTGCAAATATATTAGACATAAAAAAACCGCGCCGAAGCGCGGTTTTTTACTATTTTTTGTTAACCATTGTCAGTGCATTTATTGACTTTCTGTGCCTCTTGTACTGCTTCAAGTTGACCTTTCGTGCTTGCGAGACGTGAGGCCTGTGCTTGATTGCCTTCAAGCATCAATGCTGCTGGCGCAAATAAGATCCAAGCAACTAATTCTGCAGTTTTGTCCGAATCGTAAGCAGCATCAACTTCTGCGCCAGCGGCTTGCGCTTCTCTGACAAGATTCGATTGCTCTGATGCCAGTTCCTTGCAAGACATTTTTAAGTATGGCGCGATAGGCATACGTACAGATTGAACTTCAGATGCTTTTTGAGCACTACTGCAGCCGCTTAACACTATTACCGACGCAGCAAATGCTGCAATGTATGTATTCTTCATTGCTGATGTTCCTCTGTACAGAAAGATGATAGAAAGCAGAGATATAAATATCCTCTTGATATTAGATACGAGGGGGGTGGGGGGTGTCAAGCAGTGACTGTTCTAAAAATATAACAGAGTATTTCAGATGGATTTTTATCTTTGTAAAACAGATAGATAAGTTGGCTTAAGCATACTTTGGGAGCAGACAACGTAAGCGTAGTAAGGACTGGTTTTTTGCATTTCTGCAACAGAACAGCGATTCAAATGTAATAGAAGACAGCCTTTGTAATCTGAACGCACTATGCGTGTGCAGACACAAACAAGGAGGCTGCTATGACATTGTTATCTTCCCTCACATTCGTTGAATACAAGGCTACTTCAAGCAACCCAACACTCAATCGTCGTCGCAAACTTGCTGTAAAGATTGAAGAGCAAGAACGGATTGCGGCAGACGCAGACTACGTGCCAACCAAACAAAAGTGGGTAAAAGGTGCCGACGGCGTAGAAAGCAGAGTTGCAGCACCGAAGCGTGTAAAACGGTGGTGGACACATTCAAGCGACGGTGGGGTGTTGTTGACGCTGCGGTATGGCAGCAAGCCGATTGAGTTTGTAAAAGGAAAATCCGCTATCGCGCTCAAGTCAGAGGCAGACGTTGCCCCTACCCTCTCCTCACTCAAACAAGCAGTATTAGAGGGTGAGTTGGATACGCAGATTGAGGCACTTGCAGCGTTTGGCAGAAAGGTGCGAAAAGGGCGTTAAATGAGGGCTGTGGGCTAAATCGTGTTGACACGTTTCGCAGCCAACACTGGTATACTACTGCTATACTATTTTGCCTCTATAGTAGTGCAACATACTGATAGTAAATGATAAAATAGCGTCTTCGATACACTCCGAAGGCAGAGGTCACAGGTTCGGATGTTCACGACCAGGTCTAGATGCACTCAAAAGCGAAATACCATTTTGTCGCCTAAATTGTCGCCTATTAGCTTTTTAAAAATATTCGTGCTTTACAAAAGTCCGCCTAACTTATTGAAATAATTGGTAGGCGCGACAGGATTCGAACCTGTGACCCTCTGATTAAAAGTCAGATGCTCTGCCAACTGAGCTACGCGCCCCCGGGCGGTGCGCCACCATATGGATTGGCCTTGTTGCGGTCAAGAAATGGCTGGTGGGCCAGACCGCTCCGGCCCGCTCGCGTGGAAAATGCAAGCTATAGCGGTTCAATATCACCCACCTCCGCATGCGCCAGGAATTGTTCGGCAAATTCGCACATCGTGCCAGAGGCAATGGCCTGGCGCATGCCCTGCATCAAGGATTGATAGAAGTAGAGATTGTGCAGCGTCAGCAGAATTGGGCCGAGCATTTCCTGGCAGCGGAATAGATGGTGGATATAGGCGCGGGAATAGCCGGCGCAGGTCTGACAAGTGCACTCCTCATCCACCGGACGCGGATCGGCGGCGTGCCGGGCATTGCGCAGATTGATCGTGGCACGCGCGGTATAGCCGCGCCCGGTGCGCCCGGATCGGGTTGGCAGGACGCAATCAAACATATCAACGCCGCGGAGCACCGATTTCACCATATCGCTGGGCGTGCCCACACCCATCAGATAGCGCGGACGATCTTCCGGGAGCGCGCCTACAAGACCATCGAGCACCGTTAGCATTTGTTCCTGGCCCTCGCCCACCGCCAAGCCGCCGATGGCGTAGCCATCGAAGCCGATTCCGCGCAGCGACGCTGCGCACTCGGCGCGGAGGTCAGCAAATACGCCGCCCTGAACGATACCGAACAACGCGTGGCCCGGACGTTCCTCAAAGCGCTCGCGGCAGAGCGCGGCCCAGCGCATAGAGCGGCGCATCGAGCTTGCTGCGTCCTCCTCACTCACCGGATAGGGTGTGCATTCATCGAGGACCATGGTGATGTCGCTGCCCAATTGACGCTGGATATCGATTGACGCGGCAGGCGTCAGGCGATGGCGCGAACCGTCAGTATGGGCGCGAAACTCGACGCCATTTTCGTCGAGATTGCGGATCTTCGAGAGCGACATAATTTGAAAGCCGCCGGAATCGGTGAGAATCGGCCCCGGCCAATTCATGAACTTGTGCAGGCCCCCGAGCTCGGCAATCCGCGCGGCACCGGGGCGGAGCATAAGATGATAAACATTGCCGAGAAGGATATCCGCGCCTAAGGCGGCGACCGCCTCGGGCAGCATGCCCTTTACCGTTGCGGCGGTGCCGACCGGCATAAAGGCCGGTGTCCGCACCACGCCATGGGCGAGTTCCAATTGCCCGGTCCGCGCCGCACCGTCCCGGGCCGATATGACGAACGGGATGGTGCTCATGTGCCAGCCCTAGCAATTGCCGCCGCTTCTGCCGCAACTTCGGCTGTATCTGCGGGGGCGAGAAGGCTGGCATCGCCATAAGAATAGAAGCGATAGCCCGATGCGATAGCGTGCGCATAGGCTTGCCGCATGCAGGTCATGCCGGCGAAGGCGGAGACCAGCATGAACAGGGTGGAGCGCGGCAAATGAAAATTGCTCATTAGGAGATCGACGATCTTGAAGCGATAACCCGGCTCGATAAAGAGGTCTATTTCGCCTGAAAAAGGCGTCAAGCGCCCCTCAGCATCAGCCGCGTGTTCGAGGACGCGCAGGCTGGTGCTGCCGAGGGCTACGACGCGCCCGCCATTCTCACGCGCAGCATTGATGCGCTCCGCGGTCGTGGCGCTAAGGGTGCCCCATTCACTATGCATGACATGATCCGATGTATCCTCCGTGCGTACCGGTAAAAACGTCCCGGCGCCAACATGAAGCGTAATGAATTCGCAGGTCACGCCGCGCGCATCCAGCGCGGCGAATAGCTCCGGCGTCATATGGAGGCCCGCGGTAGGCGCCGCAACGGCGCCATCCTTGGCGGCATAAATTGTTTGATAATCAGCCTTGTCGCGTGCGTCCGCGCCATCCGAACGGGGGATGTATGGCGGCAGCGGCGGCACGCCCTGACGCTCGAGCGCGGTACGCAGCGGCGTGCCGCGCAGCCCGAATTTGAGGCGCACCTCCGCGCCCTCGCGGGACAGAACATCGGCCGAGAAACCATCCGCAAAGATAATTTCATGGCCGGCCTTGAGGCGCTTGGCCGGGCGCGCGAAGGCGTCCCAAACGCCGTCTTCCACCATGTGGTGAAGTGTTACTTCGATGTGCGCTTCGCCGCGCATGCCGGTCAATCGCGCTGGCAGCACGCGGGTATCATTCAGAACCAGCACATCGCCGGGCGAGAGCAGCGCAGGCAGATCGCGCACGGTATGGTCGCCCAGGGCGCTTTGGCCGACACTTTGACCAACATGGAGAAGCCGTGCGGAATCGCGCGGCGAGGCCGGACGCGCGGCGATGCACTCCGGCGGCAATTGAAAATCGAATAAATCGACCTGCATAATAGGGTTGACCGACCGCGCGAACGGCTAGGCGGCTCGCCCAGCCGAGCTCAGGTTTCGCCTTGATAGCGCGCCACCAAGCGGGTGGCCACGTTCGGCGAAACGAAACTGGTGATATCCCCGCCCAGCGCCGCGATTTCCTTGACGAAGCGTGAGGAAATAAATTGATGAGTTTCCGACGCCATCAGAAAGACGGTTTCGACATTCGGATTGAGACGCGCATTCATGCCGGTCATTTGAAATTCGAAATCAAAATCGGAAACGGCGCGCAAGCCACGCACGATGACCCCGGCATTCATTTCCTCAGCAAAATGCATAAGCAATTGATCGAAGGGGCGCACTTCTATGCGGTCGCCGTCCGGATCAAAAGCCGACAGATCGCCACGCGCCATTTCGATTCGATCGTCGAGGCTAAATGCGGGGCCTTTGCCAGCATTGGAAGCAACACCGACGACGAGTTTATCGACCAGCCTGAGGGCCCGGCGAACAATATCGCAATGGCCCGAGGTAACGGGGTCAAATGTGCCTGGATAAATGCCGATACGATGTTTACTCATGCTTGTGCGTCTTCCTCGCCATCGCCGTCCGCTTCGGCGCCTTCGTCCACATCATCCGCCTCGCTCAACGCCTCACCGGCGCTGCCTGTTTCAACCACGCCGCCGGCTTCATCCTCATCACCCGCTTCATCATCCTCAGCTGCGGCCTCGCCCAGATGGGCGACCGAAACCACGCGTCCGTCCTCGGCCAAGCGGAAGATGCGAACGCCACGGGCGCCGCGCCCGACCTTGCTGATACCGTGTACCGCGCAACGGATCAGCTGGCCGCCATCGGTCACCAGCATGATCTCGTCATCCTCGGCTACCGGAAAGGCGGCCACGACCTTGCCGGTCTTTCCGACATCGATATTGATTACACCCTTACCTCCGCGCTTTGTCACACGATAGTCATGCGCCGATGAGCGCTTGCCATAGCCATCGTCGCGCACGGTCAAGAGAAATTGCTCAACCATCTGCAACGCGGCGCGGCGCTCGGGAGCAAGTTCCGGCACTTCGTCGTCGCGCTTACGGCCAAAATAGCCGTCGCGTTCCTCCGGCGTCACACCGGTGTGATGCAGAATTGTCATGGAGATGAGTTTGTCGTCTTTGTCGAGGCTCATGCCACGCACGCCTTGCGAGCTGCGCCCCTTAAAGAGGCGCACGTCAGGCACCGGGAAGCGAACGCATTTGCCGCCCGCGGCGGCGAGCAGAACATCGTCATCGTGGCCGCAGAACCGCACGCCAACGATGCTGTCACCTTCTTCCAACTTCATGGCAATTTTTCCGTTGGCCATGACGCTACGGAAATCGGCGGCGCTATTTCGCCGCACAGTGCCCGAACGGGTGGCGAACATAAGCTGGCTATCGGCCCAACTTTCTTCGTCTTCCGGCATCGGCAGAAGGGTGGAAATGGTCTCGCCCTCGGCCAGCGGCAGCAAATTTATGAGCGCCTTACCGCGCGCCTGGGGCTCGGCAAGGGGCAGGCGATAGACCTTGAGCTTATAAACTTTGCCGGCACTGGAAAAAAACAAGACCGGCGTATGGGTGTTGAGGACGAACAACTGGTTGACGAAATCCTCATCCCGTACGCGCATGCCCGCACGGCCTTTGCCGCCGCGGCGCTGGGCGCGGTACGTCGAAAGCGGTACGCGCTTGATGTAGCCGCCATGACTCAAGGTGACGACCATCTCCTCGCGCTGAATCAAATCTTCAACGTCATGCTCAAACTCATGCTCGACTAGGGTCGTGCGGCGCGGATCGGCGAATTTCTCACGTGCGTCGCGCAATCCCTGGCGCAGAACGTCGCGGAGTGTTTCCGGGTCATGCAAGATGCCGATATAGCGCTTGATATCATCAACAATTGCGTGCAACTCGTCGCTAAGCTTGTCGCGCTCCATCGCCGTTAGTCGTTGCAGGCGCAACTCGAGAATGGCCTTGGCCTGCTCCTCCGAAAGGCGGCAGGTGCCGTCTTCGGCCACCGATTGGCGCGGATCGGCAATTAATTCGATCAGCGGGCGCGCATCCTTGGCCGGCCATGCTTGCCCCGTCAGCCCTTCACGCGCGCTGGCCGGATCTTTGGCCTTGCGGATCAATTCTATGATGGGGTCGATATTGGCGATGGCGATGGCAAGCCCAACCAAAATATGCGCCCGGCCACGCGACTTGCCGAGGAGATATACGGTGCGCCGGGTGATGACTTCCTCGCGGAAGGCGACGAAGGCGGCGATAACCTCCTTCAGGTTCATAATGCCCGGCTTGCCGCCGCTCAGCGCCAGCATATTGACGCCAAAGCTGGTCTGCAGGGAGGAATAGCGATAGAGCTGGTTGAGCACCACCTCGCCGATAGCGTCGCGCTTCAACTCGATCACCACGCGCACGCCGTCGCGGTCGGATTCATCGCGCAGGTCGCTGATACCCTCGATCTTTTTCTCATGCACCAACTCTGCGATGCGCTCCATCATGCGCGACTTGTTAACCTGGTAGGGAATCTCCGTGACAATGATGGCTTCGCGATCCTTGCGCAGTTCTTCAATCGCCGCGCGGGCGCGCACGATCACCGAGCCACGCCCAGTGTGATAGGCTTGGTGGATGCCGGCGCGGCCGAAAATAAAGCCACCGGTGGGAAAATCAGGCCCTTCGATGAATTTCATCAGGCCTTCGATGGTGATTTCCGGATCGTCGACATAGGCGAGGCAGGCATCGACAACTTCGCCGAGATTGTGCGGCGGGATATTGGTCGCCATGCCAACCGCAATGCCGCTGGCGCCGTTAACCAAAAGATTGGGATATTCGGCCGGCAGCACGGTCGGCTCGAACGAGGATTCGTCATAGTTAGCCTGAAAATCGACCGTTTCTTTGTCAAGATCGGTGAGCAGCGCATGGGCGGAGGCCGCCATACGTACTTCGGTGTAGCGCATGGCTGCGGGAGGATCGCCGTCCATCGAGCCGTAATTGCCCTGGCCGTCTAGAAGCGGCAAGCGCATGGAAAAATCCTGCGCCATGCGCACCATCGCATCGTAAATGGCGGAATCGCCATGCGGGTGATATTTACCCATCACATCGCCGACGACACGGGCGGATTTGCGGTACGGCTTGTCGGCCGTGTAACCGCCCTCATTCATGGCGTGGAGAATGCGCCGGTGCACCGGCTTCAAGCCATCACGAACATCCGGCAGCGCCCGCGACACGATCACGCTCATCGCGTAATCGAGATAGGAGCGCTTCATTTCGTCTTCGATAGAGACCGGTTCGTCGCTGTGAGGCGGCTCGCCGGGCGGTATTTCCGGCGGCACCTCAGATGGCGGAATGGGCGGTGTCGTGGTGCTCAACAGCCTATCTTAATCTATTGATTTAAAAGAAAACGTGCGGGCTGCACGCGCCCGAATCGCTCGGCTTAATTATAATCGATTAGACGGCAGCGGACAACGCCTCAGGCGCTGTCCAGCAAACGCTGAAAGTGAATGTCTAGGGATGCTAGAAGGGAATGTCGTCGTCAAGGCTGCCACTGGAAGGGGCGCCCGCGTCTGAGCCTCCTGATCCACCGCGCGACGGCCGGTCTTGGTCATAATCTCCGCCGCCGCCGCCTCCGCCACCTCCACCACCGCCTTCACCTTCCCCGGCGCGATCAAGCATTTGCAGTTCGCCCCGGAAACGTTGCAACACCACTTCGGTCGAATATTTTTCGACGCCGGATTGGTCGGTCCATTTGCGCGTTTGCAACTGGCCTTCGATGTAAATCTTGGAGCCTTTGCGGAGATATTTCTGCGCCACTTCGGCCAATTTATCGTTGAATATCACGACCCGATGCCACTCGGTTTTCTCCCGCCGCTCGCCGGTGTTCTTGTCGCGCCATGACTCTGATGTGGCAAGCGACAGATTCACGACCGGATTGCCGTCCTGCATCTGGCGCGCCTCCGGGTCCCGTCCCAAATTGCCCACCAGAATTACCTTGTTCACGCTGCCAGCCATGTCGCTCTCCTACTCGCTCATTGCGTCCGTTCGTCGACTCTCCGTAAAGGCTATTTTGGCGTATCGGCCAGGCTGCCGCAATCGCCGCTGTGCCCGTTTTGAAGGGGAGCACACAGGGCAATATCCAAACCTAGGGCGGAGGATGGTGCAAATCCGCGATCAGGCTCGCAATCAGGCACGGCGCTGCCTATATTGCCTCTCAACTCATCCCACTCCGTCGAGATCGTCCGAGCTCAAGAAGATGCACAACACCATCAGCGTACGCGGCGCCCGGGAACATAACCTCAAGGGCGTGGACGTGGATTTACCGCGCGATAAGCTGGTGGTGATTACCGGCCTCTCGGGTTCGGGAAAATCCTCGCTCGCCTTCGATACCATCTATGCCGAAGGGCAGCGCCGCTACGTCGAGAGCCTCTCGGCATATGCCCGGCAATTCCTACAATTGATGCAGAAACCTGATGTTGAATCGATTGACGGCCTGTCGCCGGCAATTTCCATTGAGCAGAAGACGACATCGAAAAATCCGCGCTCGACAGTGGGCACGGTGACCGAGATTTACGATTATCTCCGACTGCTCTACGCCCGCATTGGCATTCCTTATTCGCCAGCGACCGGACTGCCAATCGAGAGCCAGACCGTGAGCCAGATGGTTGACCGCATCCTCCAAATGAAGGTTGGGACCCGACTGCTGCTGCTCGCTCCAATCATCCGCGGGCGCAAGGGCGAATACCGCAAGGAATTGGCCGACCTGATGAAGCGTGGCTTCACCCGCGTCAAAATCGATGGCGAGATGCACGATATCGATTCGGCGCCGGCGCTCGACAAGAAGAAAAAGCACGATATCGAGATCGTCATCGACCGCCTCGTGGTTAAGAGCGATCTCGGAAACCGATTGGCCGACAGCCTGGAGACCGCGCTTTCCTTGACCGACGGCCTGGCCATCGCAGAGGAGGCTGAGAGCGGCGAGCGGACCATTTTTTCGGCCAAATTCGCCTGTCCGATTTCGGGCTTTACCATCGAAGAGATCGAGCCGCGCTTGTTTTCCTTCAACAATCCGTTCGGCGCCTGCCCGGCCTGCGACGGCCTCGGCGTGCGGCTCTATTTCGACCCGCAATTGGTGGTACCGGACGAGGCTTTGGCGCTGCGCGAAGGCGTCATCGCGCCGTGGGCAAAGTCTTCTTCGCCCTATTACAACCAGACCCTGGACAGTATCGCGCGCCACTATAAAGAAAGCACAATCACCGCTTGGCGGGAGCTGCCGGAAAAAATTCGGAACGTAATTCTGTACGGCTCGGGCAGCGAGCGGATAAAATTCCGCTACGACGACGGCTCGCGTGAATACAGTACCACCAAGGCCTTTGAAGGCGTGATCCCGAATCTCGATCGGCGCTGGAGCGAGTCTGACAGCGCTTGGCTGCGCGAGGAAATGGCCAAATTCCAGAGCGCGGCGGCGTGCGAATCCTGCGCCGGAAACCGGCTGAAGCCCGAATCTCTGGCGGTGAAGATCGGCGGCCGCCATATCGCTGAGATCACCAAGCTGAGCATTCTACAGGCCGCGGAATGGTTCACCGCGCTCGATACGCAACTGAGCGCCAAACACAAAGAAATCTCCCAGCGCATCCTTAAGGAAATTAATGAGCGGCTGCGCTTTCTCGTCGATGTCGGCCTCGAATATCTCACATTGGCGCGCTCGGCAGGCACGCTATCGGGCGGCGAAAGCCAGCGTATCCGGCTCGCCTCGCAAATTGGTTCGGGCCTGACCGGTGTGCTTTATGTGCTCGATGAGCCATCGATCGGCCTGCATCAACGCGACAATGCCCGCCTCCTGGCAACTCTGAAAAACTTACGTGACCTCGGTAATTCAGTGCTCGTCGTCGAGCATGACGAAGAGGCCATCCTCAGCGCTGATTACGTCGTCGACATGGGCCCCGCCGCCGGCGTACATGGCGGCGAGATTGTCGCCGAAGGTACACCGAAAGAGATTATGGCGGCGCCGGCGAGCCTAACCGGGAAATATCTCACCGGCGTGGAGCAAATCGCCGTGCCGGACAAGCGCCGGAAAGGCAAAAAGGGACAATCTGTCAGCGTCATCGGCGCGAACGCCAACAATCTTCAGAATATCGATGTGCACATACCACTCGGCACCTTTACCTGTGTTACCGGCGTGTCGGGCAGCGGTAAATCGACGCTGGTAATCGACACGTTATATAAGGCCGTGGCCAAGCGTATGAACGGTGCACGAGCGCAACCCGGCGCGCATAAAGCGATCGAGGGGTTAGAATTTATCGACAAGATCGTCGATATCGACCAATCGCCGATCGGCCGTACGCCGCGCTCCAACCCAGCAACTTATACCGGTGCATTCGGCCCGATCCGCGATTGGTTCGCTGGCCTGCCGGAGGCCAAAGCGCGCGGCTACAAGCCGGGCCGCTTCTCGTTTAACGTCAAAGGCGGGCGCTGCGAAGCGTGCCAGGGCGATGGCCTGATCAAGATTGAAATGCATTTCCTGCCAGACATTTACGTCCAGTGCGAGGAGTGCAAGGGGCACCGCTATAACCGCGAGACTCTGGAAATCCATTACAAGGGACTATCCATCGCCGACGTGCTGGACCTCACCGTCGAGGCGGCGACGGAATTCTTCAAAGCGGTACCGGTGATCCGCAACAAGCTAGAAACATTGCAACGCGTCGGCCTCGGCTACATCAAAGTCGGCCAGCAGGCGACGACGATCTCGGGCGGCGAAGCGCAGCGTGTGAAATTGGCTAAGGAACTGTCGCGCCGCGCGACTGGGCGCACCCTCTATATCCTCGATGAACCCACTACCGGCCTGCATTTCCATGACGTGCGCAAATTACTTGAAGTGCTGCACAGCCTGGTGGAAACCGGCAACACAGTACTCGTCATCGAGCATAATCTAGAAATCATTAAAACCGCCGACTGGGTTATCGATCTCGGCCCCGACGGCGGCGACGGCGGCGGCCGGCTGGTCGCCGAAGCCCCGCCGGAAGGTTTGGCCCAAATCGCGGAAAGCTATACCGGCCAATACCTTGCGAAAGCGCTCGCGCCAAGGAGCGCCCAGCCTAAGCGCCGGCGCGCCACCGCCAAGCGCTCTGCTGCCTGACTCCGCCAAAATGATTAATCATTTCTTAACCAACGAGCCGCTAATCTGGCGGAATGGCTTATGTTGAGCGCGTAGAACGATCAGAATACAGCGTGGCGCCAATGCCTGTCGAGGCGGCGCCCGACAGCGGCGAGATCCTCAACATGGCGGTGCAGCATCACCAGGCAGGGCGCCTAGACCAGGCGGACGCGCTTTACCGCTTGCTGCTCGATGTCGATCCGGACTTTCCCGACGCGCTACATCTTTCGGGATTGCTGTGCCTGGCACGCAATCAGCTAGATGAAGCGGCGGAGCTGATCGGCCGCGCGGTTGCTGGAAATCCACGCAATGCGGCTTATCGCGGTGATCTCGGGCGCGCCTATGCAGCGCTCGACGACAAGGAAATGGCACTCGACTCATTCCGCTGTGCCTTGGAATTGCAACCGGACGCTCCGGCGGCGCATCTCAATTTAGGTTGGGCCCTGTTTGGCTCTGCCGATAACTCCGAAGCCCGAAAGCATTTTGAGACGGCGATAAAACTCGCGCCGGACATGAGCGAGGCGCATTCGAAGCTGGCACTCAGTTATCTAGCCGGCGGCTACGTCGAAGAGGCCTATGCTTATTTGTGGCGCGCAGCGCAGCTCGCCGTCCGGCCGCAACGCATCTCGGCGCGATTTAAGCTCAGTCACGACATCGATCAGATGCGTCATCTTTATGCCCGCGGGATGGCCGGCAACGACATCCAACAAATCATCGGTCGCTATGAATCGCTGCGCGACAATCTGCCGCGAAATATGCCGCATGACGCACTTTTTACGCTTAATGAGGCGCAGCACCAAAAACTCAACCCAAGCTATGATGGCGCCTATTACTTGCCCGCCTGTCCGATGCTGAAACTATCGGCGCTCGGCAAAGGCGTGCAGCAAAGCCAAGTGGAAAAATCCTATTTTGCCTCAAAGCCGAATCTCGCCGTTGTCGATAATCTCTTGAGCGACGAAGCGCTCCTCCGCCTGCGCGCCTTTTGTCGTGAGGCCACAATATGGAAGGACGTCAAGCCCGGCCATCTTGGAAGCTTTTTGCGCGACGGCTTTTGCGAGCCTCTCCTTCTGCAAATCGCGCATGAGCTGCGTCAGAGTCTGCCGGCGATTCTTGCCAAACATCCGTTGATCGACATGTGGTCATATAAATGCGATTCGGAATCAGGCGGAATGGGCATCCATGCCGACCGCGCCGCAGTGAACGTAAATTTCTGGATTTCGCCGGACGAAGCCAATCGCCGGCCCGAATCTGGTGGCCTCGAAGTGTTTAGGGCGGAAGCGCCACTATCCTGGAATTTTCGCCGCGACGACAATCAACAGGACGCCATCGACCGGTGCCTTGACGAACAAGGCCGCGACAGTATCACCATTCCACACCGTTCTAACCGGGCGGTAATTTTTAACTCAAACCTATTTCACAAGAGCGACGACTGTCATTTCCGCGGAGGCTATATCAACCGCCGCACCAACATCACTATGCTGTTTGGTCACCGCCACAATGGTTAGGCCTGACTGACCAGTATTACTCCTCCCTTCCCTCCTCTATACTTTCCGTCATGACCGAGAAATCACCAGCGCGCGTGCGCGTGATCGGCGGCGGCTTGGCCGGCTGCGAGGCCGCCTGGCAGCTTGCGGAGCGCGGCGTTCCGGTGGCGCTCTATGAGATGCGCCCGGAGCGCGGCACCGAAGCCCATCTGACCGATGGTCTAGCTGAATTGGTGTGCTCCAATTCCTTCCGTTCCGACAATTGGGAGACCAACGCCGTCGGTCTGCTGCACGAAGAAATGCGTCGTGCGGGATCGCTTATCCTCAACGCCGCCGATGCGCACAAAGTGCCCGCCGGGGGCGCGCTCGCGGTTGATCGGGATAATTTTTCTGGCGCCGTCGAGGCCGCGCTGGCAGATCACAAAAATGTTGAGATCCGGCGCAAAGAAGTTCACGACCTAGCGGACGGCGAAGCTGGCCCGGTCCTAATAGCAACTGGGCCGCTCACCTCTCCCAGCCTCAGCGCTGCGATTTTGGCACGCAGCGGCGAACAATCCTTGGCTTTTTTCGACGCCATTGCGCCGGTGATCTACAAGGACAGCATCGATTTCAACATCGCCTGGATGCAGTCGCGCTACGACAAAGAAGGACCAGGCGGCGATGCTGCCGCCTATGTCAATTGCCCACTGGACAAAGAGCAGTACGAAGCCTTCATCGACGCTCTGCTGGCGGCAGAATGCAGCGAATTCAAAGAGTGGGAAAAGGACACACCCTATTTTGAGGGTTGCCTTCCGATCGAGGTGATGGCGGATCGCGGACGTGAAACGCTCCGCTTCGGCCCGCTCAAGCCCGTCGGCTTGACCAATCCGAATGCCAGTGCCAAATCCTATGCCGTGGTGCAATTGCGCCAGGACAACGCGCTCGGCACGCTATACAACATGGTCGGCTTCCAAACCAAGATGAAGCATGGCGAGCAGAAGCGCGTGCTAAGCGCTATTCCCGGATTGGAGAACGCGCGCTTCGCCCGCCTTGGCGGCATTCATCGCAACACGTTTCTCAACAGTCCGCGCATCCTCGATCATTTGCTGCGGATGAAGGCGCAGCCAAATATCCGATTTGCCGGCCAAATCACCGGGGTCGAAGGCTATATCGAGAGCGCCGCCATCGGCCTTCTTGCCGGGCGATTTATCGCTGCGGAAATCGCCTGCACTGAAGCCCAGCCGCCACCGCCCGATACGGCGCTAGGAGCGCTTCTAAGGCACATTACCAGCGGACATCTTTCGAGTGCCGGAAGTTTCCAGCCGATGAATGTCAATTTCGGGCTGTTTCCGCCGCTCGCGGGGCGGGTCAACAAACGCGAGCGCAAGCCGGCGATGGCGCGCCGCGCGCTCGACGAATTAGCCAAGTGGCTGGCGGCTGATCAAGCGCCGAATAGCGCCGCCCTGGTGAGTAAGAGCTGACGATATAATGGGCCAAGAGTTGTGCGCGGGTCAGTGGGATCGTGACCGCATGCCGCCAACCGGCGTAAATAAGCGCCCGACAAAACCGCCTGCAGGGTCGCCCGTTTGGCGGCACGCGGCAGGGTCCGACGAAGGACCCGCGCTTGGTATGAATGTTGGCGCGCCACATCCGCGACTTTTTCCACGGCGCGGGCGATATTCGCCTTCGCCTCGCCGCCACGCACGGTTTGCACCGTGAGACCGTTTGCCGCCATGACATCGCGCGGCAACATCACGCGCCCCGCAGCTGCATGGTGGGGTAGTGCCCGCATCAAGCCGGTCAAGGCCCAGCCAATACCAGTATGACGCGCAACATCGGCTTGGACGCTCGCATCAGCGCCGGCAATCTCCAGCGCCAGAGAAACCAATGGCGCTGCACTTTCCTCCGCATATTGTTCGAGTGCCGCCATATTCTCCGGTGGCGTGCCGTCGAGGTCTTTTTCGCGGGCGTCGATCAAGCGCTCAAAATAACTCCGCGTGAGCCCATGGGTGCGGATCGCTGCGGCCAAGGGTTCCGCCACATCATGTCGGCGGCCGCGGCCCTGGTATATCTCGTCAATCGCTTCGCGCCACCATTGCAATCGAATTTGACCCAACATCGGCTCGCTCACCACTTCATGCACCCGAGCGATTTCCGTGTTGAAGAGCAGGAGCGCAAACAGCGCCCCACGCTGGCGCGGCGCCGCGAATAGCGCGCACATATAGCGATCAGGATCTGCGTCGCGAGCACGCTCAGCGAGACGGAGAGTTGGGTTTTTTTGGTTCATACGCTCTAACAATGATCCTGCTGCCAGCGGTTTGCCAGAGCGCGGACGGCTATGCCATATAGGACGCGCTTTTAGCCGGACCAACGACCCGACGCAATAATTGGCGCACCATGGACACATTCACCCAGTCACGAACAATCTGGAATATCCGCCCGTGTCCATGATTCATGTTGTTGGTGCGGGCATGGCCGGCCTCGCCTGTGCGGTTGAGGTCGCCCGTTCTGGGCGCGCGGTTACGCTGCACGAATCAGCCGGGCAAGCCGGCGGAAGGTGCCGTTCGTTTCACGACGAGACGCTCGATCGCGTAATCGATAACGGCAATCATCTGATCCTGGGTGCGAATCCGGCGGTTTTCTCCTATTTGGACACAGTGGATGGCCGGAGCGGATTGGTCGGGCAAACGCGTGCCGAATTCCCTTTCGTCGATATCGCCAGCGGCGAGCGCTGGGTATTACGCCCCAATGCGGGTCTTTTCCCCTGGTGGATTTTTTCGCCGGCGCGGCGCGTGCCCGGCACGAAATGGACGGATTACTTAGCCGGCTTGAAGCTGGCGCGGGCGGCGGAAATGGCGACCATCGCTGATTGCGTTGGGGCCTCGGGACCACTGGTGACACGCCTTTGGGAGCCGCTGACGGTCGCGGTTCTGAACGCCTCGACCGCGGAAGGCGCGGCCCGGTTGTTGTGGCCAGTATTGCGCCTAACGTTCGGCCGGGGCGAGGCTGCGTGCCGGGCCTATGTCGCGCGCCGCGGGCTCGGCCCGGACCTTGTGGAACCGGGCGTGAAATTCGTCGGCGAACATGGCGGCGAAGTGCGTTTTGGCGCACGGTTGCGTGGGCTGAATAAGGCCGGAAAGCGAATCGAAGCGCTCGATTTCGGCGCCGAGTCGACGCCGTTAGGGTCCGGCGATTCAGTTGTACTGGCAATGCCGCCGGCAAATCTGGTTCAAATTCTGCCTGAAATTCCCGCCCCGCTCGCGACGCGCGCTATCGTAAACGCGCATTTCCGTCTCGATCATGACGTACAATTGCCAGGTGGCAATCGGCTGCTCGGAATCATCGGCGGCACCGCTCATTGGCTGTTTGCACGCGGCGATATCGCCTCGGTAACGGTTAGCGCGGCCGATAAATTGGCCGAGAAAGACGCCGGGCAGATCGCCGAGCTGTTGTGGCGAGATGTCGCCTTTGCCCTTGGAAAGCCGCCGTCAGCGCCGCCTCCGGTCAGAATCGTCAAAGAGAAGAGGGCCACATTCGCGCAAATTCCAGCCGCCATGGAGAAGCGCGCCGTACCGCGTACGGCATATGAAAACTTGTTTTTAGCCGGTGACTGGACCGCGACCGGACTGCCCGCAACCATCGAAGGCGCCGTTCTTTCGGGTCAGCGCGCCGCCGCCCTGGCGCTCGCCGTCAGCCGGAATTAACAGACGCCAAGCCTGCCTGCCGAAGAAATTCGCAGCAAAGCAATTGAAACAACCAAGCAATGCACTATGATTCTGGCCCAGCACGATAACATATTGGGGAATCCTGTAATGAAGAACCCGCTTGAATCTTTGTCCAGCACCGTCGTGATGGGGGTTGTTCTCACCGTCATCATGGTCGCCGTTCTGGCCGCAATCGCTTAATCGCGGAAGGAACGCAAAATGGATATGAACCTATTTGACGAAGTCTGGGGCATGTTTATGTTGCGCTGGCTGCATGTTGGCAGCGGCGTCATGTGGATCGGCCTTCTGTGGTATTTCAACTTTGTACAGATTCCCAATATGCCGAAGATTCCGGACGAACAAAAGCCGGCCATCGGTAAGGTAATCGCACCTTCGGCGCTATTTTGGTTCCGCTGGGCGGCGCTCGCTACGCTGGTGACGGGTCTTGTCCTGGCTGGTTGGCAGGGCTACATCCTAGACGCCATCACGCTCGGTATCGTCGGCGCGGCGGAAGATGCCTTCGTGCTCAAACACACGGCAATCGGTATTGGCATGTGGATGGGTATCATCATGGCCTTCAATGTTTGGGGCGTTATCTGGCCCAATCAAAAGAAAGCTCTGGGCATGGTCGTAGTGGATGCCGATGCCAAGAAGAAAGCGGCACGAACGGCAATGCTGTTTTCGCGAACCAATACCTTGCTCTCTATTCCGATGCTCTACGCCATGGTCTCGGCGCAGAATATTTATTGAACAAAGAGCAAATCAAATAAAGCCGGGCTCTCCTGTAGAGCCCGGCTTTTCTTTGTGCCGGAACGATTATTGCGGTGAATTAGATTGCGATCAGCGCCACCGCAACGCGCCGTTCTTCCGCCATCAACACATTATAAGTACGGCAGGCGGCGCCGGTTTCCATGCCGTCGACGATGATTGCGTGGGAGCGGAGTGCCTCGCGCACATCTTGCGGAAGCCTCTCTACCCGCGCGCCGCAGCCAATCAGCAGTAATTCGATCGATGGATCGGCGGTGAGAACCACAGCAACGCTTTCCGCAGTCAATTGCGTGATGTCGGAAATGGCCCACGGCCAGACCTGCTCCGGGGCGACAATAAGAGATCCTTCATAACGTTCGCCGCCAACGCGGAAGCCGCCGTCGCCGTAATGGTCAATATATTTCCGGTCCGCCGGAATTTCAGGCGTGATGTCCATCCGCCCGGGCCCAATCAGCGGCGCTTCTTGCGCCGGCGTTTATCGCGGTTTGCACGAGAGGTGGAGGCCCGCCGACTGGCGCGCGAGCCATCTCCCGCAGTCTCAGGGGGCCCGTCTAGCGCCTCATCTTCCTCATCACCGGAATCCGGCAAGGCGGCAAATTTCTGTAGCCCGGCGTCTTCGACGACCGAGTCGACAGCCTGCGTCCGTTCTGCGCCGCCGAAACCTGACTTGGTGACGTTGGTTCCGGTGCCCGGCTTGACATGCACCAGGATCGAACTGGCGACAAAAATTGAAGAATAGGTGCCGACAAAGACGCCCCAAATCATCGCGATGGTGAAATCGCGGATCACTTCACCGCCGAATATCAAAAGCGCCGCCAGCGCCAGTAACGTGGTGAGCGATGTCATGACGGTGCGCGACAGCGTGTCGTTGATACTCACATTGAGCAATTCGACTAACGGCATCTTCTTGAATTTGCGTAAATTTTCGCGCACGCGGTCATACACGACGACGGTGTCGTTCATCGAATAGCCGACAATCAGCAGAATTGCCGCAACGATCGATAGATTGAATTCGAGCCCAAACAGCGCAAACATGCCGAGTGTCAGCAGCACATCATGCATCAACGCAATTATGGCACCAATGGCAAACGGCAGTTCGAATCGGAACCAGATATAGACCAGCATCAGCGCAATTGAGAGGACCATGGCAATGATGCCGGCCTGGATCAGTTCTGCGCCCACCTTCGGGCCAACAAACTCCGTCCGGCGATAGGTCAGCCCGCCGGCATATTTTGTGTCCAGGGTCTCGCGCACGATCGTAATGGCTGCTTGCTGGGCGTCGGCATCACCGGGCTGGCGTTCGATTCGAATCAACACTTCGGTTTTGGAGCCGAACTCCTGCAGGCTGACCTCGCCCAAGCCCAATTCGCCGAGGGTTACTCGCATGTCGCTGATGTCGGCAGGCCGTTCGCTGCCCACTTCGATCAGAATGCCGCCTTCGAAATCAATGCCGAAGTTAAGGCCCTTTGCGAATAGCAGAACGACAGAAACGATGGCAAGCGCGGCGGAAAACGCGAACAGACCGTTGCGCCAGCGTAAAAACGGGATGTCGGTCTTATCGGGAATTAGGCGGAGGCGCCACATCGTCTGTTCCCTACCCTATAGCGGCAAAGTTTTGGGGCGATAGCGCTTGAGCCACCAAACTAAAATGTAGCGGCTCACCAACATCGCTGTGAACATCGACGTGATGATGCCGATGCCGAGCGTCACGGCAAATCCCTGAACCGGGCCCGAGCCGAAAATATAGAGAATGACAGCGGCGATGAGCGTGGTGATGTTCGAATCGAAAATCGTGGTGAAAGCCCTCTTATAGCCCGCCTCCATCGCCGAAAATGGCGAGCGACCGGCTCTTACTTCTTCACGGATACGCTCGAATATCAGCACATTCGCATCCACGGCCATGCCTATAGTCAGCACGATTCCAGCGATGCCGGGGAGCGTTAAGGTTGCCTGCCAAAGCGAGAGCAGTCCGAAGATAATGATCAGATTGAGGATCAGGGCGATATCGGCGACGACGCCGAACAAACCGTAATACAGCAGCATGAAAATGAGGACGGCAAGCAAACCGATCACGCATGCGATTTTTCCGGCTTCGATGGAATCGGCGCCAAGGTCGGGACCCACGGTGCGCTCTTCCAATATTTTCATTGGCGCCGGCAGGGCTCCCGCGCGCAACAGGAGAGCCAGGTCATTGGCGGTCTCCGCATTGAAGTTTCCGCTGATGACGCCGCTGCCACCGAGGATCGCCTCGCGGATGACCGGTGCACTGATGACTTTGCCGTCCAGAACGATGGCGAAGGGACGGCCGACATTTTCCTGCGTTACTCTGCCGAATTTTTTGGCGCCGCTGGAATCGAAACGGAAGCTGACAACTGCCTGGTTGTCTTGAAATGTTGCCTGTGAATCGACCAGCGAATCGCCGCTCACCATCACCCGCTTGCGGATCGGATAGAGGCGCGGATTGCCGGCGCTGTCGACTTCATCGTCCGCCGGCAACCGCATGGTCCCGGGCGGCACGCGGCCCCGCGCCAAGTCCGCATCCGTAACGGTTTGATCGACCAGATGAAAGGACATTTTCGCCGTCTTGCCGAGCAATCTTTTGAGACGCTCTGGGTCTTGCAAGCCGGGAAGCTGAACTAGGATCCGGTCATCGCCCTGACGTTGAATGGTGGGCTCGCTCACGCCGGTCTCGTCGATCCGGCGGCGAACGATTTCAATAGATTGGCTGAGTGCAGAACTCTTGCGGGCAGCAATAGCGCTATCGCTCAGAGAAAGCTCGACAGCCCCGGCTCCGGTTGCTGTCACGTTTATTTCGCGGTCCAGGTCAGACAACAGGTCCTGCGCGGCGTCGAGGTTTTCCAGCTTGGTCAATTGCAGCACGACTGTTTGGCCACGCCTTTTTAAGCCGGTGTACCCGATACGCTCGCCCCTGAGTGCATTTCGCGTATCGTCTACGAGCGCGTCCATACGTTCCACGACGACCGCGTCGACCTGCACTTCGAGCAAGAGGTGAGACCCGCCCTGCAAATCCAGGCCGAGGTTGACTCTGTCGCCTGGCAGCCATTCCGGAAAGGACGTGCTCAACGAACGCTCGCTGAACAGGTTCGGCATGGCAAACAGAACCGAGGCCGCGCACACCAGCACGACCGCGATAACCTGCCATAAACGAATTCGCAGCATCGGCGGGCGCTACGTTCTGGGCGACGCCACGCCCGAGCGGTTATTTATCGGATTTATCTCCGGACGATTTATCTTGCGGCTCTTCATCCTCGAATTCGCCATCGTCCTCATACTCCTCGTCGTGACCTTCGTCTTGACCCTCGTCGTGGCCCTCATCGTAATCCTCGTCGTCTTCTTCCTCTTCGTCGAATTCCGGATCGGGGCGACGGATAACTTCGGAGATCATATTGCGCATGACGCGAACGCGCACATCGGGCGCGATTTCGACAAGGAGATTTTCATCTCGTCCGACCTTGACCACATGGCCGACAATACCGCCATTGGTCACAATGTCGTCGCCGCGATGCACCTGATTAAGCATTTGCTTGTGCGCTTTTTGCTTTTTCTGCTGCGGACGAATCAAAAGAAAATAGAAAACAACAAATATCAGCACCAATGGCAAAATTGCGCCAATGCCACCCAACCCGCCTTCACCCTCGCCGCCCTGACCCTGGGGACAGGCAGTCAAACCGAACAGAACTACGGCGAGCAAACTTGCTTTTCCAGCCACGGCGAGATTTCCCGCCCTCGCAAACACTCGAGGCATATTTCTTCCTCTCCTCAAAACTGGGCGCAAATAGAGGCCCCGAAAAACGAACCGCAAGATAGGCATAAATGGCTGTACGGGCAAATGATATTGCGCGTGCACCTGCGTTGACCATCGGAACGCTTGTGATAGGTTTCGCGGGCATTTAGCCATTTATCTTGAGCGCGGTTGCCAAATGTCCGATACCAACACAGAAGCGTTGTTACGCCGCGTGGCAGAAGCTCTTGAGCGCCTGTCACCACCGCAGCGGGAAACTGCTTCGCTGGAGGCCGCCGACGCATTTGTTTGGCACGCGGAAGGCGAATTTTTTGAGCCGATTCCGCATATCAACCGCGTCGATTTGGACCTTCTGAAGGGCATCGACCAAGTGCGCGATGTGCTGCTCGAAAATACCCAGCGATTCGCCTCCGGACTGCCCGCCAACAATGCCCTCCTCTGGGGTGCGCGCGGTATGGGGAAAAGCTCTCTGATCAAGGCCGTACATGCGACCGTCAATGGACATCAACCGGGCAGTCTCGCACTGGTTGAAATACACCGCGAAGAAATTCCCTCGTTGCCCCATCTGCTAACCAAACTGCGGGAAAGCACACGTCGCGCTATCCTGTTTTGCGACGATCTGTCGTTCCAATCGGACGACACCACGTATAAATCACTCAAAGCCGTGCTCGAAGGCGGCATAGAAGGCAGACCCGCGAATGCTGTTTTCTACGCCACCTCGAACCGCCGGCATTTGATGGCGCGCGACATGATCGAAAATGAAAGCGCTACCGCCATACACCCGGGCGAAGCTGTCGAGGAATCAGTTTCCTTGTCGGACCGCTTCGGCTTGTGGCTTGGCTTCCATACCTGCGATCAGCAAACCTATTTCGACATGATCGAAGGTTATGTGAAGCGCCACGACATCGAGGTTCAACCGGAAGAGCTCAGAGCCGCCGCCATCGAGTGGAGCATGACCCGAGGCGCGCGCTCAGGCCGCGTCGCCTGGCAATTCGTGCAGGATTTGGCCGGGCGCAAAGGAACCATGCTCAGCAGCGGATCGAATTAAACGATTCTACCGACGGCAACGTTATGATTTAGCGAGATATTTCTCCGGATTGACCGGCTTGCCGTTGCGCCGCAATTCAAAATGCGCCTGCGGTGAAGCGACGTTTCCAGTACTACCTGCGTGAGAGACGATTTGACCTCGCTTCACTTCATCGCCGCGCGATACCAACAGGGTGTCGTTATGGGCATAAGCGCTCATCCAGCCCCCATCATGGCGAATCAAAAGAAGATTGCCGTAGCCTGGCAATTCATTGCCGGCATAAGCGACGATTCCGTTCTCAGCGGCGCGCAGGGGCGCGCCGCGTGGCACTGAGAAATTTATGCCGTCATTGTGAAGACCGCCTTCCTTCGGGCCGAAACTCGATAGCAGGGCCCCCTCGGCGGGCCACAAAAAATATTTTCCGGCGAGCGGCGGCGGCTTGCCGGGTATCCCCTTGCGCACTTGCTTTCTCGGCGCGGCGGCAGCGGTTTGTACGGCAGCCGGCGGTATGTCCTGCGCCACTTTTGCGCTCGCGCCCGGCAAGCGTAGACGCTGACCAACAACCAGGCGATACGGTGCGGGGATATTGTTGGCGCGGACCATGGCGCTCATATCCACATCATAATTTTCCGACAATCCGTACAGTGTCTCGCCCGCCCGCACGACGTGGTACTGCGCTCTTGGCAGGCGGATCGATTGACCGATCGCCAATTTGTAAGGTGGCTCGAGCCTGTTCGCGCGAATGATATCACGCACGCCGACATGATGGCGGCGTGAGAGGGCATAGACTGTATCGCCAGCCTGGACTTGCACGGCGCCCAGGTCGGAAGAGGCTTCATCGGCGCTTTCCCGCGAGGGCGCCGGTTTCGTTCTCGGCAAAGGCACCATGGCATCGTCGGAATTTACGGCGATCTGCGATTCAGGTTTCACGAGGGGGCGCGGCGGCACGGCCGTGCTTTTGGTGTTCGAGCCACCCATGACCACCGGCGCAGGCGGTTGACTACAGGCAGCCAACAAGAGGAGCAAAACAGCGAGCGCTGCCGAAGCTTTGGAGATCGCGCGCCAGTTCGATGTCATGGTTGGGGATTCTAAACGAGCAGCCGTCGCATCTTCAATGGCGATGCTACGCGATGCGCCGAACGCCGCTATCAGTTGCCTTCAGCGGGAAATGGGAGGCCGTTCAACAAAGGCACGAAACGCGCATCCATTAGCGATTCCCGCTCGACTCCATTTGCTGTCCGGCGCAACCGAACCACCTTTTGGCCACGTCCGCTTTCGACGATGGGTAGAATCATCACTCCACCTTCACACAGTTGCGACAGCAAGATTTCCGGCAGCATCTCAGCCTGAGCGGTGACGATGATACGATCAAATGGCGCTTGTGCGGGCCAGCCCGCGCCGCCGTCACCAATCTGAACAACGACATTGCCGAGCCTGAGCGCAGCAAATCGCCGTTCCGCTTCTTCAGCCAGCGTGCGATGGCGCTCGATTGTGTATAGGCGGCGGCAGAGATGGGCCAGTACCGCCGCCTGATAACCCGATCCCGTGCCGATTTCTAGAACCTTAAGGCGTGGTCCCAATTCCAGCGCGGTTGTCATCTCGGCGACGATTTGGGGCTGGCTGATGGTCTGACCGGCGCCGATCGGCAGAGCTATATTCTCATATGCCTGATCTTGAAACGCCTCGGGAACGAACAATTCGCGCGGCACCCGTTCCATCGCCGACAGTACTTTAGTGTCTGAAATTCCCTGCTTGCGCAGTTCCATGAGCAGGCGAATCTTGCGAACGTCGCCGTTCAACTAAATATCTTCTTCAGTCGGGTCAGCGTCGGTCGGTGGGTCAAATCCAAATGCAGCGGAGTGATCGCGACATAGCCCTGGTTCACGGCCCAAAGGTCCGTACCGGGTGCCGCGGGCCCACCTTCGACTTGGTCCATACCAACCCAGTAGTAGGTCCGCCCGCGCGGGTCGGTGCGCTCTTCAAAGGCGTCCAACATCTCGTGCTCGCCCTGTTTACTGGCGCGGATGCCGCGCACTTTTGCGGCCGGCAGATCAGGGAAATTTACGTTGATCAGAATATTCTCCGGCCATCCGGCCTTCAGCAGCGCGCGAACCGTCTTCACGCCCCAATGTTCTGCCGTCTTCCATTTGATGTGCTCACCGTCTTCGTAATACTGGCTGAGCGCAATCGACGGAACACCGAGAAGCGTTGATTCCATGGCCGCCGCGATCGTACCGGAATAGGTCACATCTTCGCCGAGATTAGCGCCCCGATTTACCCCGGAAAGAACCAAATCAGGGCGTTTGCCCTTTAAAACTTTATGAAGGGCAAGATAGACGCAATCGGTGGGCGTGCCATTGACGGCCCAGCGCTGCGCCGATATGCGCCTAAGACTTAACGGCCGGTGCAAGGTGAGCGAATGCGATGCAGCGCTTTGCTCGGTTTCGGGAGCCACCACCCAGACATCTTTGGAAAGTGTCCGCGCTAAGCGCTCCAGAGCCTTGAGCCCCGGCGCGAGAATGCCGTCATCATTTACTAGAAGAATACGCATAAGGTTAGCCAATACGCTCCAAACCGCCCATACGCGGGCGTAGAATTTCAGGCACGCTAATCGAACCATCGGGATTTTGATAGTTTTCCAATATCGCGACGAGGGTGCGACCGACCGCAAGGCCCGAGCCATTTAGGGTGTGTACAAATTGAGTTCCCTTAGCGCCGCCTATTCGGAAGCGCCCGTTCATGCGGCGCGCCTGAAAATCCCCGCAATTCGAGCAACTCGAAATCTCGCGGAAGCTATCCTGGCCCGGCAGCCAAACCTCGATGTCAAAGGTTTTGCGCGCGGAAAAGCCCATATCACCGGTCGAAAGCAACATGGTGCGATAATGCAGGTCGAGACGGCGCAGCACCTCCTCGGCACAGTCCGTCATGCGCTCATGCTCTTCGTTTGAGCGCTCGGGATGGGCGATGCTCACTAACTCCACCTTGCCGAATTGGTGTTGGCGGATCATGCCACGCGTGTCCTTGCCGGCGGCTCCCGCCTCAGCGCGAAAACACGGCGTATATGCGGTGAACCGCAGCGGCAATTCCATCTCCTCGAGAATTTCGCCAGCTACGAGGTTGGTAAGCGGCATCTCGGCAGTGGGAATAAGCCAATAATCGTCCACGGTTTTGAACAGATCTTCCGCAAATTTGGGCAGGTTGCCGGTGCCGAACGCGGCATTCTCACGCACTAGGATAGGCGGTGCCACTTCGGTATAGCCATATTCATCGGTGTGTAGGTCCAGCATGAACCCTGCGAGCGCACGCTCCAAGCGCGCCAGCGCGCCTGAAAGGACAACGAAACGCGCGCCAGACATTTTCGCCGCCCGTTCGAAATCCATCAGGGCCAAGGCCTCGCCGAGCTCAAAATGTTGCTTGGGCTCCCCTGACAGTTCGGGTTTTTCGCCCCACCGTCTGATTTCGACGTTGGCTTCTTCGTCAACGCCCAACGGCACGTCCTCAGCGGGCATGTTTGGATAAGCGGCGAGCGCGGTGTTCAGTTCTAGCGCCTGTTCGCGTTCATCGTGCTCGAATTTTTGGTACGCCTCTTTCAGGCCCTGCACTTCCGCCATCTGCTCGACCGCATCTTCGCCGCGCGATTTGGCCGCGCCGATAGCCTTCGACGCCTCATTGCGCCGGCGCTGCAAATCCTGCAAAGCGGTTTGCGCGGCGCGGCGACTTGAATCGAGGGCGATCAATTGGTCCGCAGTTGCCGCCAAGCCGCGCTTGCTCAAGCCAGCATCGAAGGCCTCGGGGTTGTCGCGAATCCATTTGATGTCAAACATCGTTCAGCCGAATGTGGGAGATGAGCCGGTTATGGTTGCGCATCTTTTAACCGAAGCGCGCAGCAGGCGAAAGCCTGCCAATATCTCAGCGACCGTAATTGAAGTCCGTCTCGTCTGTATCGTCATCCTTTGCGAGGATGGCATCGAGTGCGGCCATTTCGGCGTCTTCCGCCGCCTGTTTCTCCGCCCGCTTCTTCTCCGCCATCTTGACGAAAAAAATCGAGATCTCATAGAGAATCAACAGCGGAATACCGAGGCCTATCTGGCTAACGAGATCCGGCGGCGTCAAGGCGGCAGCCGCGATGAAAACGATGATGATGGCATATTTACGCTTGGCGCGAAGCCCTGCGGCCGTAACGATCCCGACCCGACCCATCAGGGTCAGCATCACCGGCAACTGGAAGCAGATGCCAAAGGCAAAGATCAGCTTGATGACGAGCGAGAGATACTCGCTCATCTTCGGCAACAACTCGGTGGGAATCTCGCCGCTCGCGCCTTCGGTCTGAAATCCGATGAAGAATTTCCAGGCCTGCGGAAAGATCAGGTAATAGACCAACGCTGCACCGGCGAAAAATAGAACTGGCGTCAGAACCAAGAAGGGTGCCAGCGCTTTCTTTTCATTGTGGTAGAGGCCGGGCGCGACAAATAGCCAGAACTGAATGGCGATGAATGGAAACGTGATGAACAGCGCGCCGTAAAAGGCTATCTTGAGTTGAGTGAAGAACGCTTCGAGCAAATGGGTGTACACGACCTTGGAATCGTAGCCTGCGTCTTCCAATGCCACCCGGAGGGGCTCGACCAGAAAATTGAAGATTTCCGGCGCAACGAAAAAACAACCGATAAACGCGACGAGTACAATGATGACGACATAGGAGAGGCGTCGTCGCACCTCAGCGAGGTGCGTCATAATCGGCGCACGGCTTTGTTCGATGGGATCTGCTTGTTCTGCCACGGCCTAAGCGTTCGCGCTGTTCTCTTGGCTTTCGCCCGGTGCGGCCTCAGAAACTGCCGCAGCGCTTGCACTGCCGGCGCCAGGCTCACTCACGCTGCCATCCGAATTGAGCTTTGCGATTGTGGAATCTTTGGTCGCCGAATCCATATCGCCCTTAATCGCCGCCGCCTGATCGCCCAAATCGCGTTTGGCTTCGTTCAATTCGCGGTTGGCTTCGGCGATTTCCTTTTTTACCGCGTCCAGCTCGCTCATATCGCCCGCTTCCTCAATGGAGCGTTGGAAATCGCGCGCGTAGGCGCTCGCCTTACCGCGCCACTTGCCGATCGTGCGCACGATATTGGGCAATTCCTTGGGGCCAACCACCACCAAAGCAATTCCCATGACGATTAAGATTTCTGTCCAGCCGATATCAAACATGGCGTTCACCGCACGACGCGCGGCCTTAAATCTCCCTAAGACGCGTGGTTGTTGTTATTAACCTTTTGCGGCTTCGTCTTTTTTTACGCTACCGGCGTCCGCTGCGGTGGTTTCGGCATTGATCGCCTTGGACTCTTCCTGGGTGTTCTGCGCGGGTTGACTTCCAGGGTTCGCCGGCTCCGTCTCGCCCGTTTCCCCTTCTTTCATACCTGCCTTGAAGCTTTTGATTCCCTTAGCGAAATCGCCCATGACCCGAGGAATTTTGTTGGCCCCGAACACCAGCACGACCACCAAAACAATCAGCACTATTTGCCAAATTCCAAACGACATTCAGGTGCACTCCCAATACTTGATACTAATTTACCGAGGGCCGTCTTTCGCCGCAATATTCGCGTTCCGCCGCAATGGTAGCGGCTAAGTGCGGCCATTTACTACATTTCCTGACTTGCAGGGAACACAAAACTACGCTCCGGGTCAAGCCGAATACGCACCGTTTTCCCGGTTTTCCACAGGCCGCCCTCGTTCACCCGTGCCGTCAATGGTTCGATATTGCCCGCCAACTTCAGTCGGACAAGCCAGGATGGGCCGAGCATGTGGCTCGCGACAATTTCCGCCACCGCGCCGGCTGCCTGATCGCCCAGTTCGGCATCCAGGTTCAAGCCCTCGGGGCGGATGAACACGCGCACCTGGCAGCCGTCTTTGAAGGGGGCGGCCAATGTGCCCATGGAGGTCGCGACTGCGCCGCCTTGTGCGGTTCCCTCAATCACATTGACCTCGCCGAAAAACGAGGCCGCAAACGCACTTTCCGGCCGGGAATAGAGTTCCGCGGCGGTTCCCGATTGAACGATGGCGCCGTCGCGCATAAGGGCGATGCGATCCGACATCAGCATGGCCTCTTCGGAATCATGGGTGACCAGAAGAGTCGCGACGGACAATTCGCGCAACACGTCCAATGTATCGGTGCGAACCCTGTCGCGCAGGCGGCGATCGAGGCCAGAGAACGGCTCATCCAGCAGCATCACAACGGGCCGCGGCGCCAGCGCCCGGGCGAGGGCGACTCGTTGTTGCTCGCCACCCGATAGTACATGCGGAAAGTCTTTGGCGTAGCGCTCAACGCCAAGGCGCGCCAACAGCTCCATCGCGGCGCGGCGCTTGGCGGCTTTGTCCCCTTCGCGCACTCCGAAGGCCACATTGTCGACGACCCGAAGATGCGGAAAAAGCGCATAATCCTGAAACATCAGCCCGACCCGCCGGCGCTCGGGCGGCACTGAGAAGCCCGGCCGCGCGACCTCGACGCCAGCAATTTCCACGCGCCCTTCCTGAATTGGCTCCAAGCCCGCGGCAACGCGCAGGGACGTGGATTTTCCGCAGCCCGACGGGCCTAGCAGACAGGTGATTTCGCCGCGCGCGATCTCAAGATCAAGGCCACGAAGCACCGGTTCGTGGCCGTACCGATGGCTTACGCCGGCAAGCAATAGGCCTGGCGCCGCAGCGTTCACCGTCATGGCCGCACCACCGCCTGGGCTCGGCCGGGGCGGGCGCGCGAAATGGCAAGGCTGAGGAGAGCGACAGGAATCAGCCCGGCCGCGACGATGGTCAGCGCCGGCGCCGCCGCCTCGCGCAACTGCTCGTCGGAGGCCAATTCAAACGCATACACCGCAAGGGTATTGAAATCGAAAGGCCGCAATATCAGCGTCGCCGGTAATTCCTTCATGACATCGACAAAAACCAGCAAGGCGGCGGTCATCAGGCTGGGTGCAATGATCGGCACGTGAACACGGGCCACGGTCGCCGCCGGCCCCATTCCCAAGGTGCGGGCAACGCCATCCATATTGGGCGTCACTTTGGCCAAGCTCGCATCCACGGTATTGAGAGATACAGCAAGAAAGCGCACCACATAGGCGAACATGAGCGCGGCAACCGTGCCGCTCAGAAGAAGGCCACTGGAAACACCGAATGAGGCGCGCAACCAGCCGTCCAGCGTATTGTCGAACCACGCCAGGGGAATCAGAACGCCGACAGCTATAACCGAACCGGGTACGGCATATCCCAAACCCGCTAATCGCGTCGCGCTCTTTGTCACCAGGTTGGGGTTTAGACGCACGCCATAAGCCAGCAACAGCGCCACGACTACCGCGATGGCTGAGGCGCCGCCAGCAAGCATCAGGCTGTTTGCGGCATTCCACCACAGCCTGCCGCCTGAGCTGCCGCTTCCGGTCTCAGCCACCCAGGACAGCAATTGCCCGCCGGGAAGAAGAAACCCGAGAATGATCGGCAACAGGCAAGCGACAAAAGCGAGCGCCGCCGGGCCGCCGCGGAGGACATAGCGCGGCAGTTCACGGTAGCGCCGGGAGGTGTGGTGGAATTGAGCGCGCCCGCGTGTCAAGCGCTCACCGACGATAAGCAGGAATACAAAAGCCAGAAGAATTGCCGCCAATTGCGCCGCTGCAGCCTGATCGCCAAGTCCGAACCAGGTCCGGAAGATGCCGGTGGTGAAGGTTGCCACGCCGAGATGCTGCACGGCGCCGAAATCGCTCAAAGTCTCCATGAGGGCAAGCGAGATTCCGGTGACGATAGCCGGCCGTGCCAGAGGCAAAGCGATGGAAGTGAAACTGCGCCAGGGACTGCGCCCCAAGGTGCGGCCGATTTCGATGACGCAGACGGACTGCTCAAGAAACGCCGCGCGCGCCAACAGATACACATATGGATAAAGCACAAAGGCAAGAACCACCGCGGCGCCGCCGACGGAACGGATTTCCGGAAACCAATAGTCGCCGCGCGACCAGCCGAACCAGCCACGCAAAGCCGACTGCACCGGACCGGAATAATCCAGCAAGCCACCGTAGGTGTAGGCGATCGCGTAGGCAGGCACAGCGAGTGGCAGCAGCAATCCCCACTCCAGTAAGGCGCGGCCCGGAAAACGGCACATGGTGACAAGCCAAGCCGTGCCAACGCCGATCACGAACACGCCAATCCCAACGCCGAATACCAACCATAGTGTATTGACCACATACGCGCCGAGCACTGTGTCGACGAGATGGCGCCACACATCTCCGGCGGGTACAAAAACATAGGCGAAGACGACGAATATCGGCACCGAGACCAGTAGCGCCACGCATATGGCGAGGGCACTCCAGCCGCCCCCTTTGCGGCCGCGACGTTGCGTCAACCAAGCGATCCGGCGCAAGGATAGAACGCCGCCGCCGTGAATCAGTGCCGGCACAACGGTCTCACGCTCGACGCACAAAGACACCCGGCCCCGCAGGCGGATACACAATTCCTAATTTCATGGGTCATCGTCGTGGTGAATAAGATCCGGCATATAAAGTTGCAAATGCAAATCATTATCAATTGACTTAGCATATCCCTAGCTAAACGCCCTGTCTACTCCATGAACCATAGCGATTTCAGGGCAATGGAGTGGGGCCAATAGCCGGAAAATAACGCCTGCCCCAGCAGATTCGACGGAAGGCGGAAGGATTTCGCGGCGCGCCGATTTGACCCTATCGTTGGGGTCACTTTGGTTAATAATTTTGAATTGGGTCTGTTATGCGACCCTCAGAACGGCCGCAGAAATGGCGCGGCGCGATTTTTTCATCTGATTAGTCGGCGAAGGGATCGCCTCGTTCGCCGGTATCATCGTCACCGTTTTCAGCAGGCAAGGGCGCATTTTCAACGATGCCGAGAAAACTGTCGGGCACATCATTGTCGTCCAATGAATCATAATCGTCGTTTAAACCTGATTCGTCCTCATCGTTCTCCGGTACCGCTCCAAAGGGCAATTCGTCGGTGCCTCCAATGGCGACGTGATGGGCTTGCAGAAGGCCAGCCGCCTTCAACTCTTCGACGCCGGGCAAATCGGCCAGATTGTCGAGGCCGAAATGGTTCAGAAATTCGTCCGTGGTGACCCAGGTAAGCGGCCGGCCCGGGGTTCGCCGGCGTCCTTTCGGCTTGACCCAGCCTGCTTCAAGCAGCTGGTCGAGCGTCCCCCGGCTCAGAGTCACGCCTCTAATTTCCTCGACTTCGGCTCGGGTCACCGGCTGGTGGTAAGAGATGATGGCCAGGGTTTCGAGTGCAGCGCGCGAAAGACGCCGTTTGACGGTGCGATGGACCGTCAGATGGGACGCCAGATCTGGAGCGGTGCGAAACGCCCATCCATTTGCCACTGCAATAAGATTAACGCCCCGACCGGCGTAACGCTCTGCGAGGCGGGCCATCAAAACATCGATATCGGCACTGTCGGGTAGCTTCTCCACCAGGGATTGGCGGTCCACGGGTTCATCGGCGGCAAACAGCAGCGCCTCAAGGATTCTGAGATGTTGACCCGATTCATCAGTGAAACCGTCGTCTGACGTAGATGGGATAGACATGTCCACAGTGTCTTCGCCGCTTTCGGTATTCATGTTTCCTCCGGAGCACGGCGGACGTAAATTCGTCCAAAGGGTTCGAATTGCCGCAACTGCATTTTTCCCTCACGCGCAAGTTCCAAGCTCGCAGCAAAGGTCGTCGCAACGGCGGAGCGTAAACCAAACCCGCTACGCGCTTCGAGGGGCAAGAATCGCGCCATGGATTCCCATTCCGGCATGACCGCAAGCATACCCGCAAGGCGACGGTACGCCTGCTCCAGGGAATAGCCTTCAGCGCCGACGATTTGCAGATTTTCACCGCGCTCCATCGACAATTTGTGCTCGCCATAGGATTTTAAGAGTTCGTAGAGGCTGGCCTCATATTGGGGGGTGCGAATGACCTCGATACCCTCGGGTGCGCCGCAGCCAAAAACGTCAATGCCGAGGCGCGGCTGGCGCATCAATTTTTTCGCTGCATCGCGCATTGCTTCGAGGCGACGCAGGCGGAAGGCTAGGGCGTCCGCCATCTCCTGCCCGCTCGGCTCTTCATCGGCCTCGGGCGCGGGCAGCAGCAGGCGCGACTTCATGTAGGCGAGCCAGGCGGCCATCACGAGATAATCTGCGGCGATTTCGAGTTTTATTTCACGCGCCCGCGTGATGAAGGTCAAATATTGCTCGGCCAGTTCGAGGATCGAAATTTTGCCAAGGTCGACTTTTTGGTTGCGCGCCAACGCGAGCAGAATGTCGAGCGGGCCTTCGAATCCATCAAGGTCGAGAATGAGAGCATATTCGCGGTCTCCGCTCTCGAAATCCCATTCTTCCGCTACGGGCGCGGGCACCTCCGGCGCCAATTCCGCGCCGCTCTCGGCTTGTTCGCTCATTTCGATTTCAGCCAAATCCCAGAGTCACCAAAAGCAATTCGCTTAGCCAACCGACGACAGGCAAGAGAATCGACGCCATGGGGTGAAAGAATACGCCAAATGCGTCGGCGATTAACGGCAAAATAAAGATAAGCCCGATCAATGCCAAAAAACCGTACCGCTCGGTTCGCGCGTACAGCATGGCGTAGGGGCGCGGCAGCACGCCGACCAGCATGCGCCCGCCGTCGAGCGGCAAAATCGGTAGCAAATTGAACACCGCGAGGATGATATTGAGGTGAATGCTAACGCTTAGCATCTCGATCCACCATGAAGCGAAGCTCTCGGGCATGATCGGCGTCGCATAGAGCAAGATAGTCGAAACCACAGCCATAACGATGTTGGCCGCGGGCCCGGCCAAGGCAACCCAAAACATGTCGCGCTTGGGTTTGCGCAAATTGGCAAAATTAACCGGCACGGGCTTGGCGTAACCGAAGATAAACGACGCCCCCATGAAAATTAGCATTGCCGGCAGCAGGATCGTGCCGAACAGATCGATATGCTTGATCGGATTGAGCGTGACGCGGCCCAGGCGATAGGCTGTATCGTCGCCCAACAGACGCGCCGCAAATCCGTGCGCCGCTTCGTGCAGGGTAATCGCCAACAGCACCGGGATCACCCAGATGGAGGCTTGCAGGACGATGCTGGAATCAGGATTCATGCTCTAGAATTTACTTCCATTAAATTATTAAATTCATCTAATAAGCCATTGTATTTATGTATTTTTACTTCGTTTAATACATTATTTGCGATGGCCCAGCGACGCGTAGCTGCCGAAGTCAGTTTCGCCACTTTGTCGGCGACATCTGCCATTTCCTCAAGTTGCCCATTGCAATGCAGCGCAACGTCGCAACCGGCGGCGAGCGCCGCCCGCGCCCGCTCTCCCACCGTGCCGGACAGCGCCTCCATGGAAAGATCGTCGCTCAGCAATAGACCATCGAAGGCGATCGTACCGCGAATGGCCCGAGCAATAACCTTGGCTGAAAGCGTCCCCGGAAAATCCACGTCGAGCGCTTGGTAACACACATGCGCGGTGAGGCCGATCGGCATATCGTTTAGCGCCCGAAAGGGGCGAAAATCGCTGTTCTCTAGATCTTCGAGGGACGCCTCAACCAGTGGCAGCGCGTGGTGGCTGTCGATGGTGGCGCGGCCATGACCCGGCATATGCTTGATGGCGGGAAGCACCCCGCCGGCCATCAATCCTTCAGCAGCGGCGCGGCCCAAGTCAGCGACAATTTCGGCATTGGCGGAAAACGCCCGGTCACCGACCACTGAACTTGCGCCTTCGAACTGCATATCGAGAACTGGCAGGCAGCAAACATCGATCCCGACATCCCGGAGATCGGCGGCGATCAGGCGGGCATTGAGCCAGGCGGCGCGGCGTCCGGCACCCCGGTCGCGCTCGGCCAAGGCGCCAATAGCGCCAGCCGCAGGCGGTTTGCGCCAGTGCGGTGCGCCCATTCGGATGACCCTGCCGCCTTCCTGATCGATGAGAACGGGAGCGTCGGGTCGGTCGACGGCCGACCGTAAATCCGCCACCAACCGCGCCAATTGCCCGGGAGAGTCGCAGTTCCGTGCAAAGACGATAAAACCCAGCGGATTGCTTGCACGAAAAAAGTCATACTCCCCCGGCTCAAGCCGTAGCCCCGCGCAGCCGAATATGACGGCGCGCGGACTGTTGGACGGGTTAGCGGAGAGAGGCTCAGTTGGTGACAACGAAGCAGCCGACGTCCACGGCTTTCAGTTGCCCGCACACGCCTTCGGCTTGTCCGCGGTCGGCGAACGGGCCGACACGCATGCGGTACCAAACGCCCTTGGCGCCGAGATCAACGCGAATCACAACGCCGCTCAGCCCGGATAGAACATCCGGATGTTTCTTGGCGAGCCGGGCAATTTCGCCGTTCGCCAAGGCTTCGCTCTTTGCAGCTCCGACCTGCACCAGAAAACTGCCGCTATCGGCGCTCAATACCGCACTCTGCTGCGGCGCGGCGGATGTGAGTTCTGGCTCCGGAGATGGCGCGGGCGCGGGCGCGCTCTCGATTGGAGCGGCCTTCGGCGCCTTCGGGGCGGCGGCCTCTTGCTTCATGGGTTCAGGCGCTGTTTCCGTCGCCTGCGCCTCGGCCGCTTCCACCAGCGCTTTCAGTTCGACCACTGCCAGTTCGCCGGGCGGCGGCGGTTCGGGCGTTTCCTCCGCGATCTCTAGCATCGTTACATCCACCGCCTGCTTCATTGTCCCGGCGGACGTCTTCTCGACGGAAATTTCGGCGGTGGACGTCTCGGCGGTGGACACCTCCTCGACCGTCTGCGGCCCTGCCACCTCAACGACTTCAACGGGCGGGCGTTCCATCGGCTCTTCGGGCGGCGGCAGCAATTGTTCTGCCTCAGGCTCTTCGTCGGTCAGGCTTTTATAGACATATTTATCGCGGTCCGGCACGTCGACGCCGCCTGGCTCCTCGGGGCGGACCTTAACTGGCGTCTCATCGGCGGCGATCACCGGCACGCTTTTGTTGTCCTCTGTGGGACCGAAATAGCGCTCACTCATTGCCCAGGCGACGCCAACGATCACCACCGCCGCTATCAATATCCACATCGGCAGGAGGCGGGCGCGCGGGCGGGCGGCCTCTGCGTCCTCACCCTGCGCGCTCGCATCGGGTGTCTCGGGAAGGATTTGATCCTCCTCCGCCATGAAATCCGGCTCTCGCGTATCCGACATTCAGCGCATCTCCTCAACTGGCTGCACGGCGAAAATACCGAGCCCGAGCGCTATCACCTGAGCCACCGCGCCAATTAGGGTCAGGCGCGCAGCCGTCACCCGGCTGTCCTCGAGTATGATAAAGCGCAAACCGTGGTCTTCATTGCCTTTATTCCAGAGCAGGTGAAACGCCGCCGCCAATTCCTGCAAGTAAAAAGCGAGGCGGTGCGGCTCATGCGACTGGACGGCCGAATCGACGGCGCGCGGCCAACCGCAAAGACATTTGATCAAATCAATCTCCGCCGCATCGGTCAACACGCTCAAATTCGCCATGGCGGCTAAATCGCCCGCCATCAGCTCCGGCATCTCTGCGTCGGCGCGTCTTTGCACGGAGCGGATGCGAGCATGTGCGTATTGCACGTAGAATACTGGATTGTCCTTGGACTGCTCAAGTGCGCGCGCCAAATCGAATTCAAGCGGTGCGTCGTTCTTGCGTGTGAGCATGATGAAGCGCACGACATCCTTGCCTACTTTGTCGACCACATCGCGCAATGTGACGAACTGGCCGGAGCGCTTCGACATGACTACCGGCTTGCCGCCCTCGCTCAGCTTCACCATTTGACAAAGCTTGACGTCCAATACGGCCGTATCGCCGGAAACGGCGCTTACCGCGGCTTTCATGCGTTTGACATAGCCACCGTGATCGGCGCCCCAGACGTCGATCATGTCGTCGAACCCGCGCTTGATCTTGTCACGGTGGTAGGCGATGTCGGTGGCGAAGTAAGTCCAACTACCATCCGATTTTTTAAGCGGGCGGTCGACTTCATCGCCAAAAGCCGTAGCGCGAAAAAGATGCTGCGGGCGCGGCTCCCAATCCTCGGGCGGTGGCTTACCTTTCGGCGCCTCGAGCACGCCTTCATAAATCAGGTCGCGCGATTGCAAATCCGCAAATGTCGCCTGCACCTGCCCGTCATCGACCAGTTCTTTCTCCGAACTAAATAGATCGTGGCGCACGCCGAGCGCTGCAAGGTCGTCACGAATGAGCGAAAGCATCGACTCGACGGCGAAGCTACGAAAGGTTTCGAACCATTCGCATTCTGGCGCATCGGCGAATCTATCGCCATATTCGCCCGCCAGAGCCACACCGACCGGAACGAGATAATCTCCGGGATAGCCGTCTTCGAAGGCGTCGGAGCCAAGCTTTCGACCGAGGGCTTCGAGATAGCGCTGATAGACTGAGCGCGCCAAGATATCAACCTGGGCGCCGGCGTCGTTGACGTAATACTCCCGCGTCACGACATAGCCGGCGCGCTCCAACAGCGCCGCGAGGACATCGCCAAACACCGTGCCGCGCGCATGGCCTACATGCAGCGGACCAGTGGGGTTGGCGGAGACAAATTCTACGTTGATCCTTTTCCCCCGCCCGACATCGAAGGCGCCGTACCGCGTGCCCGAGGCGGTAATTCGCGCCAAAGCGGTGTGCCAATAAGCTGCTTCAAGGCGCAAGTTGATGAACCCTGGGCCAGCCACATCGGCTGCCGCGACATCGTCCCGAGCGGCCAAACGTGCCGCCAACAACGCAGCGATTTCGCGCGGTGGTTTGCTGGCGCGCTTGGCCAGAACCATGGCCGCGTTGGTGGCCATATCGCCATGTTCAGGATCTCGCGGCGGTTCAATCGAGACACCTGTCATATCGAGCCCGCTAGGCAGCTCGCCAGCCTTGGACAGTTGCTCAATTTCAGAATTAACTAATTCTAATAATTCCTTGAATATATTCATTATTATGATGGAATTTCAAACAGGCGCTGATGTTCTAGGAAGGCAAATCGATCGGTCATTCCGGCGATATAGTCGGCCACCGCGCGGGCCGTTTGGTGGCTGCCTGCAGCATCGCAACGCTCCCGCCAATCGTCGGGCAAACATTCCGGCTCCGCAACGAACAGCGTGAATAAATCCCGTACGACCCGGCGCGCCTTGCTGGCCATTCGGTTGACCTTGTAGTGGCGATACATGCGGCGATAAAGGAATTTCTTCAGACCGCGGTCATTGGCCGCCATTTCCTTTGAAAACGCAATCACTGGGCGGCCGAGGGCGCGCACCTCGTCTGCGCTCGTGCAAGCCGCGTTCGCCAGCCGACCGCGACTTTCCGCAATGAGATCATCGACCATGGCGCCGATCATGCGGCGCACTCCTTCATGCACCAGGCGGTTCTGATCGAGATTTGGATGGCTGTGGCGCACGGCGGCAAAAATCGGCCCGACCAGCGCGACATCGGCCAGGTCATTGAGTTCGAACAGGCCGGCTCTCAGACCGTCATCAACATCATGATTGTTGTAGGCAATATCGTCAGCGAGCGCCGCGACCTGCGCTTCCGGCCCAGGATAGATGGCGAGTTCCAAATCATGGCTCTCGTTATAGCGCTGTATAGCCGGCGGCAAGCCGGTCTCGGCGGGCAGCAGCGGGCCATTATGCTTGACCGTGCCTTCGAGGGTTTCCCAAGTGAGATTGAGGCCGTCGAAATTGGCGTAGCGTTCTTCTAGCTGAGTGAGGATGCGCAGTGTCTGGGTGTTGTGATCAAAACCGCCATAGTCGGCCATTGCCTCCGATAGCGCATCCTCGCCGGCATGGCCGAACGGGGTGTGCCCCAGATCATGGGCCAGCGCCAAAGCCTCAGCCAAATCTTCGTTCAGGCCCAAGACGCGACAGATAGAGCGCGCGATTTGCGCGGTCTCTAGGCTGTGCGTCAGGCGCGTGCGGTAGTAGTCGCCCTCATGATAGACAAATACCTGGGTCTTGTACTCAAGACGACGGAATGCGGCGCAATGGATTATGCGGTCGCGGTCGCGTTGAAATGCTGTGCGCGTCGCGCTTTCAGGTTCAGGATGGAGCCTGCCCCGGCTTTCTGCCGGATTACTGGCATATGGGACGATGTTATGTGGGGGAGTACTCATCGTTTGAGAGTATATCGGCGAACACAGGCGCACAAATGGCCATAGATGTTGATTCGCACCAAGAGATGCCTAATTAATAAATAGGTGCTAGACTGGAACGGCTTTAAACAACGGAATTTAAATATGGCTCGACCGATAGAGAGCATGGTGGTGGAGGCCAGTGGCCCGATCACCATTTCTAACAGCGCTGCACGGCAAGTTGCCCGCCTCCTCAGCAATGAAGAGGACATAGGTCAGGCGCTGCGCGTCACCGTTTCGGGCGGCGGCTGTTCTGGTTTTCAATATGGGTTCGCGTTCGACGCCAAGCGTCAGGACGGTGATATCATCATCGAGCAAGACGGCGTAACCGTGTTGGTCGACAGCATTTCCGCCGGCTACATGGCGGGCTCGGAAATTGACTATGTCAACGATCTGATTGGCGCTTCCTTCCAAGTGAAGAATCCCAAAGCCGTTTCGTCTTGCGGCTGCGGCACGTCTTTCTCATTGGTCTAAAAAAACTCAGCTCATAAGATAGATTGTTCCGTCTTTCCGACGGGAAATCGGCTTGATCGGAGTACTGCGCTGAAAATCGCCACCTGGAACGTCAACTCAATCAAAGTGCGTCTGCCCCATCTTTTGGAGTGGCTGGCCGAAACTGCGCCGGACGTCGTGTTGTTACAGGAAATCAAGACCATCGAAGAAAACTTCCCCGAATTGGAAATCGGCGACGCCGGCTACAACTGCGCTGTATTGGGGCAAAAAAGCTATAACGGCGTCGCAATTCTCAGCAACCGGCCGATCGAGGATATCACCCGCGGCCTGCCAGGCGACGAGAGCGATGAACAGGCGCGCTATATCGAGGCGGTGATCTCGGGCGTGCGCATTGCTTCGATATACCTGCCCAACGGCAATCCGGTGGAGAGCGAGAAGTTCCCTTACAAGCTGGCCTGGATGGCGCGTCTGGCCGCTCATGCTGCCACCTTGCTGGCACACGAAGACGCAGTAGTTTTAGGCGGGGATTACAACATCATACCAGCCGACGGCGACGTCTATGACCCAGAAGGTTGGCGCGACGACGCCCTGTGCCAGCCCGAAGCACGTGCGCATTTCCGTACGATCCTCAATTCAGGCTATACTGAAGCGTTCCGCGCGCTGCACAGTGAAACCGGGATGTATTCGTTCTGGGACTATCAGAAAGGCCGCTGGCAACGCGACGAGGGCCTGAGGATCGACCATCTCTTGCTCTCACCGGAAGCCGCCGACCGCCTGGAAGCCTGTGAAATCGACTCTGGGCCGCGCGCCAAGCTCAAAGCGTCTGACCACACACCAGTCTGGTGCACGCTCACGGAATAAAGCCAGATGGCAATGCACTTCAAACCTCTCGGCGGCGAACCGACCAGACGAAGCCGTCGTACCAGAAATGCATAATGGACACGCACATCACGGCGGCGAAAAACCAACTATTGCCGATCGGCAGTGAGTCGGCGATGAAGCCGTAAGCAAATACCGAAACCAAAAAAATCGTTAGCGCGACGGGTTTGGCGACGCGCTTGGCCTCAGGCAACCGGAATACGCGCATCATCGTGCCCTGCTCGCGCCACCAAACAATGGCGAAATATTGCAGTGCGTGAAAAAAATTCATGATGAAAAACGCTTCGCCGTAGGGATTGAACCCCCAGGCCCAGACCGAGCACAGTGCCGTCGACGCATAGAGCGCAACCTTTTGCCGGCTCACCCGCCAGCCAGCTCCAGCAGCCCGCCAATACCACCACAGATAATATCCAACGAACGGCACGCCGAAGCCGACCACCGCCCATGTCAGCGCCCCCGCCACACCTTCCGCCTGGGCCGGTATCCGGGTGAAGAAGACCGCGCCGATCTCTGCGAATTCGTTGAAATCTCCGACATGATCCATGAGCGTGGCGCCAGCGGCGATCGGCCCCACATAGATAAGCAGGTTAAACGTCGCATCGAGCCGGCGGCCGACGCGGGGGTTGTTGCCGACGCGAGCATCGTAAATCCGCCCGAGGCCGAAAGTCTGCATGCCTGAGTGATAGACATCCCAAAACGTCGCCGCGACCGAGACAACGACGATCGCCGTGGTCGAAAATCCCATCGCCAGAAACAGCACCAGCGGCACCACCGTGAAGCGCAACGGAAACCGCCGAAACACTGCAACGTTCAGGTGGCTGCGATACACCACAGCCACCAAGTGGGCCATGATAAAGGGTCCAACAAACCACGCCATGAGACTGTTTTCTCGGCCCATGAAACCCACGCCCCCTTCGCCCAGCAACGTGAACGAAAGGCCGATACCGAGCGCCAGGGCAATCAGCGGCGAATAGATAAAGAACAGATTGTCGTACCATGGGCTGGCGATATAACCGCCATTGGACGATTCGCGCGCCGCCGCAAGCCCAGCGGTCGGCCCGGCGTCAATCACTTGACCGGGCGGCCTTAGAGCCGGCAGCAAGCGGGCCGAGAAACGCGCAAGCCGCACGATGGCGGGGTCTTCATTTGCCATACCGGCGCTATGTTAACGCAGAATGAAAGAGCGCGCGTCGATTAGCCGAGCGGCCGGCGTGCGAGGGAAAACGCCACAAAACCCTATTCGAAGGGCCGCCCCGCATCGAACAGATTGCGTCCGCTCGGACCCTTGCTGCCGCGCGGCTCTTTGGTGACGTCAAAATTAAGCTCAACGATAACGCCGCTTGGGTCCTGCACGAAAAGCTGCCACAGCTTGAAATCGGGAATATTCATTTGCCGCCAGACGCAGCGGTGCTTCTTGCAGACTTCTTTCATTTCATCGAAGTTTTTGGCGCGCAGCGCAACATGGTCTACCGGCGCCACGCCCTGATCATATTCATAGTCGCCAGCATGGGTTTGGGCGGCGCTGCCGCCATAAATGTGGAACATGGTTTCGCCCATTTCCAACCAAACGCCAGGAAATGGAAAGTCCGGCCGAGCGACCTTCTTCATGCCGAGAACCTTGGTATAGAATTTCTCGGTTGCGGCCAAATCTTTGCTCTTGATCGCCACATGGTGCAGGTCAAGCAGCGGCATAGCGGAACCTCCCTTTCAGAATCCTTACAATTCGCTGCATCTTACTCTGTCTCACCGTAGGAGCAATATCCTCCGCTCGCGTGGGTCTCTGGGCCAAGCACGCGCGGCCCGTTGGGCTGGATGCGTAGACCTGGGCGCAAGTTTTTGTAGGGAAATTTGCGCGTATCGGCAAGATTGGGGCCAGGTGCGATGGCGGTGATGATCTGCGCCGCGATGGGCTGGAAGTCGGCGCGGAAATGTACCGAGCTTTTGAGCACCAGTATTTTTTGCTCGATAGGCTCCAGGCCAAGATGGCGGAAGATCGATTGGTCAGCCGCCTGAAATTTTCGGCTGGAGACAATGACCCGAACATCGGCGGATTTGTCGGCGACTTTTAGCAGCGCCATTTTGCCTAATTCCATACGCGCCCCGCGCCACATTGGGCCGGTCGCGGTAAATCGGCCGTCGCCAAGCCGCTCGACGTGAAACTTTCCTTCGAACGGACGCTGGCCGGGCTGGCCGGATTTGGCCCCAAGCGCGATCGAGAAGCGGTGGCCTTCTCCGGCGAGATGCGCCGCCTCAGCGACTTCCGGGTCGTAGAGGATCGCCAAGACCGCGCCTTTGGCACCACAGCGCAACAGCGCCTCGAGCATGCCGACTGTGTCGGAGTTGCCGCCCGCGCCAGGATTATCCTGAGTATCGGCGATGACGAATGGGCCTGCGTCGCTGTTGGCCATGGCCAGGCGCACCGCTTCGTCAGGGCTGAACAATTGTTCGGTAAACTCGCCTTCGCAGGCACCGATTTCATCAGCCAGGGTATCTACTGCGCGCGCCACGGCCGCCAAATCCGAGCCACAGCCATAAACCGAGGGGCCGCATATGGAAATATCGGCGGGCGGAAATCCCATCGCGAAGGACAACTGCCAGACGCCGGGCGCCGCCTCCAATTCACCGAGGCGGCGGTAGAGCCCGCCGGCGGGCTCCTCCATGGTGCATTGCGCGTTGATCGGAATTAAAAAATCGATGGGGCGGAAATGATTTGCTGTAGCACCATCAGATCGCAAAATATGGTCCATCAATTTTGCGGCGCGCGCGCCGGTCACATCCATATCTATATGAGGATAGCTGCGATAGGCCGTCAGTGCGGACGCGGCGGCGCACATCTCGACACTGATGTTGGCGTGCAGATCAAGGCTAACCACTATCGGCATCTCGGCGCCAACTGTGGCGCGTATGCGGTTTAGCAGGGCGGCCTCGCCGTCGGCAAAATGTTCCGTCACCATGGCGCCGTGCAGGTCGAGATAGATGGCATCCGGCTTTGCTGCGGCGATGTCTTCCAACAACATGGCGGAGATGCGCTCGAACGCGTCCTCAGTAACATGGGCTGAGGGAGAGGCGGAGCACCAGGAAAGCGGCAACAGCGTGTGGCCGGCATCTTGCGCCGCCGCAATAAAACCGGCAATCGGAAGATTGATCCCTGCCACGGCGTCAAACAGGCCCTCGCCCCGAGAGAGCGCCGGCCAGGCATCGGCCTCGGCAAAGGCGCTGTAATCTGCCTGGACCGGGGCGAAGGTGTTGGTTTCGTGCTGAAACCCGCCAACGGCGATGCGTGCCATAATGTGCTGTCGAAGCTTACGCGGCGCTTACGAGACGCTTAAATATCTGCATAGCACGAGGTTTCCGCCGCACCGCCAGGATGGGTGACGGCGCCTTTATAAGCAGGACCGACGGTCGCGGCATATTTCCACAATACACCGGAGCGGTAATCGCTTTCGCGTGGCTTCCACTGTGCATGTCTAGCGGCTAGTTCGGCATCGTCGAGAGCGACGCTCATTTCGCCGGTCTCAGCGTCGATGGTGATTTGATCGCCATCGCGCAATAAGGCGATGGGACCACCGACGGCGGCTTCGGGGCCGACATGGCCGATGCAGAAGCCGCGTGTCGCCCCGGAAAACCGCCCATCAGTGATGAGGGCCACTTCATCGCCCTTGCCCTGGCCGTAAATCTGCGAGGTCACGGACAGCATTTCTCGCATGCCGGGGCCGCCTTTCGGGCCCTCGTAGCGGATGACAATCACATCACCGGTTTTATAATTCCGGCTTACCACGGCTTTCATCGCGTCTTCTTCTGTGTCGAAGCAGAGCGCCGGGCCAACGTGGCGCAAATTTTTCATGCCCGCGACTTTCACAATCGCACCCTCAGGTGCGAGATTGCCTTTGAGGCAGACCAAGCCGCCGGTCGGCGAGAGCGGCGTCGAGGTGCTGAGCACCACATCCTGATCTGTTGGGAATTTCACGTTGGCCAGATTCTCGGCGATGGTCTTGCCAGTGACAGTGAGACAATCGCCGTGCAAATAGCCGCCTTCCAGCAACGCTTTCATGACGATCGGCACGCCGCCGACATCGAACAGGTCCTTGGCAACATAGCGCCCGCCGGGCTTGAGGTCGGCAATATAGGGAGTGCGCCGGAACACTTCGCCGACCGCCGCCAAATCGAAATCGATACCGGCCTCGCTGGCGATCGCCGGGAGATGCAGGCCGGCATTGGTCGAACCACCGGTAGCGGCGACGATTGTCGCCGCATTCTCCAAGGCTTTCCGGGTGACGATGTCGCGTGGGCGGATGCCAAGCTCGATCAGTTTCATGACTTGGACGCCGGAGGCCACCGCGAACTCGTCGCGCGAATCATAGACCGCCGGCGCACCCGCCGAATGGGGCAGAGCCAAGCCGATGGCCTCGGACACGCAGGCCATGGTGTTGGCCGTGAACTGACCCCCGCAGGAGCCGCCCGACGGGCAGGCCACGGCTTCGATTTCATCCAATTCGGCTTCCGTGACCGAGCCGCTCGAAAACTTGCCGTAGAATTCGTAGACGTCCATCACTGTCACATCCTTGCCGCGAAACCGCCCCGGCAGGATGGAGCCGCCATATAGAAACACCGACGGCACATTGAGCCGCACCATCGACATCATCATGCCAGGCAGTGATTTGTCGCAGCCGGCAATGCCGACCAGCGCGTCGTAGGAATGCCCGCGCATCGTCAACTCGACGGAATCGGCGATGACGTCGCGCGACACCAGCGAGGATTTCATGCCTTGATGACCCATGGCGATGCCGTCGGTCACGGTGATAGTGGTGAATTCGCGCGGCGTGCCGCCGGCCTCATCGACACCCGCTTTGGCGGCTTGCGCTTGACGCCGGAGCGTAATGTTGCACGGTGCCGTTTCGTTCCAAGTCGTCGCCACGCCGATGATCGGCCGGTTCATGGCCTCGCGGGAGACGCCCATCGCGTAGAAGAAAGCGCGATGCGGCGCGCTCTTGGGACCTTCCGTGATGTGACGGCTGGGCAATTTGGATTTGTCGAACTTGGAACTCATTTTATTCTCCACTTGAATGTCGCGCGATCTTAGCGCTCCGGCCCAGCCGGTTAAAGCGCATCGATGCGCTTTGCCGCCTCGGTTATCTTGAGATGTGCAGCTTCGGCCTCGGATTTGCGGCGGCGCTGTTCGGCCACAACATGCCCAGGCGCCTTGGAAAGAAATTTTTTATCGCCGAGCTTGCCCTTGATCCCTACGATTTCCTTGGCAATGCGGGCCAGTTCCTTTTCCAGCCGGGCACGCTCCTGCGCGACATCGATAACACCAGCTAGCGGCAGGGCCACGGAATCTCCGTCGATCACCAGTTGGACGGAACCCTTGGGCGGCGCCCCGTCCAGGATAGCCATGCTATCCAAACGCGCCAGTTGGACGATCTGTTCACGTTGATTTTCCGCCCAATCCGGAAAACCGTTTTCACCGCGCAACAGCAACGGGATTTTCGCGCCCGCCGGTACGTTCATTTCGGCCCGTGCGGCGCGGACCCCAGAAACCAGTGCAATCACCCGACCTATCTCCGCGGACGCCGCTTCATATTGCAGTGTGGCATCGTCCAACACCGGCCAAGGCTGGAAAATCAACGGCTGGGCGCGTTTATCGTCAAGGCGACCCCACAACTCTTCGGTGACAAACGGCATGAAGGGATGCAAGAGGCCGAGAATCTGTTCCAGCGCCCAAGCGGCGGTGGCGCGGGTTTCGTCTTTCTCCGCGCCGTCCGGCCCGTTCAAGACCGGTTTCGAGAATTCTACGAACCAGTCGCAGAACACGCCCCAGGCAAATTGGTAGATCGCGTTGGCTGCCTCGTTGAATCGATAGGCTTCAAGCGCCGCCTCAATGGCAGCCGAGGCGCGCGCCGCCTCACTCACAATCCAACGGTTGATGGTGCCAGTACAGGCGGCGGGATCGTACGCCGCATCGCGGTTGCATGAATTGGCCTCACAAAAGCGTGCGGCGTTCCATAATTTGGTGGCGAAGTTGCGGTAGCCCTCAACGCGGCTCTCCGACAATTTGATATCTCGCCCTTGGGCCTCCATCGCAGCCAGGGTGAACCGCATGGCGTCGGCGCCATACTTGTCGATCAGTTCCAGAGGGTCGATGACATTACCCTTACTCTTGGACATTTTCTGCCCTTCGGCGTCGCGCACAAGCGCATGGATATAAACCGTGCGGAACGGCACATCGCCCATGAAATGCATGCCGAGCATGATCATGCGCGCCACCCAGAAGAAAATAATATCGAATCCGGTGATGAGATCATCATTGGGGTAATAGGTCTCGAGCGCTTCGGTCTTTTCCGGCCAGCCGAGGGTGGAAAACGGCCACAGGCCGGAAGAGAACCAGGTGTCGAGGACATCAGAATCCTGCCTCAACGCCACGTCCTCGCCGTAATGTGCCTTGGCTTTTTCCGCCGCCCCAGCCGCATCCATTGCGACGAAGATGGTATTATCAGGACCGTACCAAGCCGGGATGCGGTGACCCCACCACAGTTGGCGCGAGATGCACCAGGGCTGGATATTGCGCATCCATTCAAAATAAGTGTTTTCCCATTGTTTTGGGACGAACCGGATGCGCCCGGTCTCGACCGCCTCGATGGCTGGCTTGGCAAGAGTTTTGGCATCGGCGAACCATTGGTCGGTGAGCCACGGCTCGACCACCACGCCGGAGCGGTCGCCGTAGGGCAGCGCGTGGCGATGCGGTTCGATCTTTTCGACCAGGCCGAGCGCTTCCATGTCGGCGACAATTTTCTCGCGCGCGGCATAGCGTTCGAGGCCGCGATAGGGCTCCGGCACATTCTCGTTGAGGCAGGCGTTGGCATCGAAGATGTTGATCAATTCGAGATCATGCCGGCGGCCAAGCTCAAAATCGTTGAAATCATGCGCCGGTGTGATCTTCACGGCGCCCGAGCCGAGCTCCGGATCAGCATGCTCATCTGCCACGACGATCAGGCGGCGGCCGACCAGCGGCAGCACCGCGAACCCGCCGATAAGATTTTTCCAGCGTTCATCGTCAGGGTGAACGGCGACTGCTGTATCGCCGAGCATGGTTTCCGGGCGTGTCGTCGCGACGGTAATAAATTCGCCCGCGCGGCCCTCGATGGGATAGCGGAAATGCCATAGATGCCCGTCTGTCTCGCGCGGCTCGACTTCGAGATCGGAAATCGCAGTGTGAAATTTAGGATCCCAATTGACGAGGCGCTTGTCCCGGTAAATCAGGCCCTCTTCGTGGAGCGCGACGAAGACCGTGCGCACGGCGTGCGATAACCCCTCGTCCATGGTGAAACGGTCGCGCGACCAATCGGGCGAGGCGCCAAGGCGGCGCAATTGATTGGCGATGGCGCCGCCCGATTCCTCTTTCCAGCGCCACACCCGTGCGACGAAATCATCTCGCCCCAAATCGCGGCGGTGAATATTCTCTTCGGCGAGTTGGCGCTCGACCACCATTTGCGTGGCGATGCCCGCGTGATCCATGCCAGGCTGCCACAGGGCGTCCCGCCCCATCTTGCGACGATAGCGGGTCAGCACATCCTGCAGGGTAGAATTCAGCGCATGCCCCATATGCAGACTGCCGGTCACATTGGGTGGCGGCATCATCACGCAATATGGTGGCAGACCGGATTTGGGCGCGCAGGCGAAAAGACCCGCCACCTCCCAGGCGTCGTAAATCTTACTCTCGATATCGGCGGGCAGATAGGTCTTGTCCAGCATTGCTGAACTCTCTCACTACAGTTTGGCGGTTGGGGCCGTGGGATTGATCAAAGTACGGCACGGGCGGCGCCCGGCCCAATTTTACACCGGATCGGAGCGGTGAATAATGCGGTCTAATTCCCGCTGCACTAGGCGTTGCACCATTTGTGGCAAATGTTTGTCGAGCCACTCGCGAAGCATCGGCCGCAACATTTCCAACACATGGTCTTCAATGGTGCGCCCGGAAGGCGTAATTTTCTGGCTATTCTCATCCGCCGATCCCGGTCCAATTTGTGAAGCGAGTGCCGCGAATGCGCCAGCGGCGGTTTCTTTGGTGAAGGTCTCCATCAAAGGCTCGTCACTCGCCACAACCGGCGGGGCGGGTGAGAATTGAGCATCAGGCGCGGCCGCAGGTGCCGGTGTGGTCTCGGGTGCAAGCTCGGATGCGGATTCAGGTACCGGTGCAAAGTCACTTGTTTCGGCGGTTTCGGCGGTTTCGGCGGCCGGTTCAGATTGCTCTAGCGCCTGCGCCTCAACGACATTGCCGTCTTCGTCTACTTCATTTGTCAACTCAAGCACTCCGTCGCCCGCGCCGGACAGTTCAGCCGAATCGGCAAGCTGCGCCTCGGTGGATAGACCGTCCGCCCCCGGGTTACTGCCGTCCTCGGCGGTGGGCCGAGCCGCGTCTGGTTTTTCCTCGTCCTCCCCGTCCTCCGAAATAATTCGGCGAATGGAAGCAAGAATTTCTTCCATGGACGGTTCTTCTTGTGAGGGTTCGTCCGCCATTTGATACCTGTATCAAGTCAAATATTTATGTGGTTTGAAGAGATTACGGCAAGGCGATTTAGAATGCCAGCAGTGCTTTCGCCGGTCAATCCGGTGACAGGCCAAACCACTTGTCGCGAACGCTGCGGTAGTGCGCATCGGCATCGTAACGCTCGACCGGAAGCTCTAGCGCGCCGGCAGTCAATTCGCCCATGGTTGCTTTCACCCAATAGCTGGAGACCACGGCATCGCGCTCCGCACTCACCAGATTGACGCGCGCGGCAAACACTTCTTGCTCAGCGTCAAGGACATCGAGTGTGGTGCGCAGGCCCACCAACGTTTCCTGCTCCACGCCTTCCAAAGCCAACTCAGCGGCGCGGACTTGCGAATGAAAGGCGGTGATCTGTGCCTGCGCGGTAATCAGCGATTCCCAGGCCCGCGTGACTTCCTCAAAGATAGCGCGGCGCGCCTCTTCGTATTCGAGCCGGCGCTGACTGGCGACTTGCTTGCTGCGCCGTACAGCAGAATGCTCGGCGCCGGATTGATAAAGCGGTACAGTCACAACTGCCGAAATGGACAGTGAATCGGATTCCTCAGTGAACGCGGAAACATCGTAACTCCGGTCATAGGCACCGCGAAGCGAGACTTGTGGCAACAAATCCGAGGTTGCCACATCGATATCATCGCGCGCCGCCAATTCGGCAAAATTGGCGCTTACAATTGTTGGATTGGCCGTACTGGCGGCCTGCAGTGCGTCTCGCTCGTTGGCAGGAACGCCGCCGATGCTAGCTGGCCATTCAAGCTTGCCGGGCAAGTCGCCGACAACCTGACGATATGTGGCCCGAGAAGATATCAAATCTCCTTCGGCGCCGATGCGATCTGCCTTCGCCTGAGCGACCCGCGCTTCCGCTTGGGCCACATCGGTCCGCGTTACTTCGCCAACTTCAAAGCGATCCCTCGCTGCCTGCAACTGGCGCTCAACAACGCGTTCATTGTTTCGATTAAGTTGGACCACGGTATGATTGCTCAATACATCCATATAGGCGGTCACGGCGTCGAGCAGGACGCGCTGTTCCGTCTCTGCCAGCCCGGCGCGCCCGGAATCAACTAAATTTTCCGCTGATTGCGTCTCTGCCTGGGTACGCCCGCCCCGGTATAACGGCTCGGTAATGCTGAAAGAAAACGACCGTGGCTGCAGTGAGTCTTTGGTGGTGGTGGTGGTGAAACCTGAAGTCACAGAAGTGGTTTCAGATTCGGAAAAACCTGCATCACCATCGATCTGTACAGTCGGGCGCCAGCCGGAAAGTGCGGTTGCCACGCCTTCGTCGGTGGCGCGCAACGAAGCCCGTTCAGCCAACAAAGTAGGATTGTTCTGATAGGCGCTCGCCAGCGCTTCCTCCAACGATTCGGCAAAAGCAGCGGGCGATATCAAGATCGCCGTCAGAGCGACGCCGGCAGTGAAACCCGCCAGCCTTCCGATCCGCCCACTCATCGGCTTCATCTTCTTATTCAAAACTCGAACGCCGGTTTCGTTTCTATACCGGGCAGCGGCGGGACAGCGGCATCGAATAGCACCCGATGCGAAATTTCGCCCCGAATCCTGACCCAAAGTGTTGCTCGGCCGACCACCTCGCCGGCGCCGCGCACCACCGCTATGATGCGGCCGCCCTCGGCGAGCTGATCGATCAACGACGATGGCATGAAAGGAATGCTCCCGTTTAGTAAAATAACGTCATAGGGTCCTTGGCGCGAATACCCCTCTGCAACGCTGCCGGTAACAACGATGACATTGTCAGCGCCGACTGCGCTCAGAGTTTGGCTCGCCTGCGCGGCCAGCGCGTCATCCGGCTCAAGCCCAACAACGGTGCCAGCCAAGCGGCCCAATACGGCGGATGAATAGCCAGTGCCGCAGCCGACATCCAGAGCCACGTCCTGCTCGGTGATGGTCGCCGCCTGCAAAAGGCGCGCCAGCACCCGCGGCTCCATCAAATAGCGCCCAGGCGCCACCATCAGGTCCTCGTCGATATAGGCCACGCCGGCAAGTTGCTTGGGCACAAAGCGCTCGCGCGGTACATCATCCATCGCGTCAATGAGGCGCCAATTCGTCACCTTGTTGGGGCGAAGTTGGCATTCAACCATATTGTGCCGAACGGCGGCGAATTCGCTCATGAGAACTATACCGTAACTGCCACCGCATACCGAACATCGGGTTGGCGACGATCTCCAGAATCAAAAAACTGGCGCATCTTATATCCGCCCTGCTACGAATGACAACGCAACTGCGAAAAGCTGTGAGTACCGCGCACCGTGTGTCGCGGCACACCCGGTTGACCAGCGCCCGCACCATACCGTATATGGGCACCCACGGGGGCGCAAGACGCCCAACGCCGCGTCATTGGCCGGGTGGCAGAGTGGCTATGTGGAGGACTGCAAATCCTTTTATGCCGGTTCGATTCCGGCCCCGGCCTCCACCGTCTCAATTGTAACAGTTTTAAGCATATGTCCCGACCGATTATTCTCTTTCCGCGCAGCGCATAACTTCAAACAGCCCGCGGTCCGGTGCAAAACTCCCCAGCAGAGCCTCCGGCCCTTTTTTCGGCAGCCGCCGCGCCGGATAATTCCGTCGACTGCCGTTTCGGACAGCCCGTTCGCCGATTTGAAGACGGGCGCTTCTTAACCGGAAAAGGCCGGTATGCCTCTGACATCCAAATGCCGCGCACGGCCCACGCGCGGATGCTGCGCTCGCAACACGCGGCTGGGCGAATCGACCGGCTCAACGTCACGGCGGCATTGGTCGCGCCTGGCGTTATTGCAGTCCTCACGGGCGACGATTTGGCCAAAGACGGCCTCGGTTGTTTCGCGCCTTTCACCAGCCGCGAACGAGCCGATGGCACGCCTAATTTTGTGCCGCCATACGAGCTGCTGGCCAAAGAGGAAGTCCGTCATGTCGGTGACATCATCGCAATGGTCGTGGCCGAAAGTGAGGCCGAGGCCGATTCCGCTCTCGAACTCATAGACGTGAGCATCGAACCCACAGCCTGTGTGACGGATACGCGCGCAGCCGCAGCGCCGGATGCGCCGGCGGTATGGCCGGAGGAACCTTCGAATATTTGTTTTGTCGAGCGTCTTGGAGATGCCAAACGAACGGCAGCAGCGTTCGTCGATGCCGCCCATATCGTCGCGGCGGAATATGTCATCTCACGTGTTGTAGCGAGTCCGATGGAGACACGCTCGGCGATCGGCGTCTTTGATTCCGGCGAAAACAGCTACACGCTCTATGCCGGTGTTCAGACGCCCCACCTGCTGCGCAATGAAATTGCCAACAATGTGTTGCACATAGAGCCTGCGTCGCTGCGTGTCATCTCGCCTGACATGGGCGGCGGGTTCGGCCTCAAGGCTTCTATGCAACGCGAATTGGCGCTTGTCCTGTGGGCGGCGCGGCGCACAGGCCGGGCGGTTAGGTGGGTGGCCGAACGCTCAGAATCCTTCCTCGCCGACCACCATGCACGCGACACTGTCTCGCAGGTATCCCTTGCTCTCGACGCGAGCGGTAAATTCTTGGCGCTCAAGGTGCACACCATCGCCAACCTAGGTGCCTATCTCGATACATTCGGCCTCCATATACCGGTCAATAACCTGGGCGGGTTAAGCGGCCCCTATGACATCGGCGCATTCGATGTCGAAGTGCGCGGGGTATTCAGCCTTACGCAACCGACTGCGCCCTATCGCGGCGCGGGACGGCCCGAAGCCACGTTGTGCATTGAGCGTATTGTCGATAGCGCCGCGCGCCAACTCGGCATGGACGCGATTGCTCTGCGCCGCCGGAATATGATTCCGCCTTCCGCCATGCCATTCGCAACGGGCTTGGCATTTCGCCTCGACAGCGGCGAATTCGAAAAAACCATGGATATGGCGATCGATCTCGCCGATTTTAATGGCCGGGAGGACCGCGCGGCGGAGGCTGCGAGCAGGGGCTGGATTCATGGCGTGGGCGTCGCCTACGCAGTTGAAATCGCCGGGGGTCCGCAAGATGCGCCTCTGAAAGAATCGGCGGAGCTGCGCTTCGATGCGACGGGGCATGCGACGCTTTTTCTCGGCACGCACAATCATGGTCAAGGACACGAAACTGCTTTTCGCCAATTGGCCCACAGCTTCCTGGGTTTAACCCCCGGCCAAATCGACATTCAGTTCGGTGACACGGCGATCGTAAAAGAAGGCGTTGGCACCTTCGGCTCGCGCTCGATTGGCATCGGCGGCGCAGCCTTAAAACAGGCGGCCGAGAAAATCATAGAGATCGCCAAGCCCTTGGCGGCTGAAATGCTAGAAGTTTCGGAATCGGACATCGGGTTTTCGGAGGGACACTTCGTGGTCGGCGGAACCGATTACAGGGTGTCTCTGCAGGATGTTGCAGCGCGTGCTTTCAAAGCTTCTGACGCCGCTGCGGACGCGGTCGCCGGGCTCACGGCACATGTGATGGCAGCGCCCGACAACTGCACCTTTCCCAATGCCTGTCATATTTGTGAGGTCGAAATAGAACGCGAGACGGGACAGGTGCGGCTGACGCGTTACGCCGTGGTTGAAGACGTGGGGAAGGTGTTGAATCCGCTGTTGCTGGAAGGCCAAATACATGGCGGCGTTGCGCAAGGGGTTGGGCAAGTTCTGTGTGAGGCCATCGCGTTTGATCCCTCTAGCGGCCAATTGATATCTGGGTCCTTTATGGATTACTGCCTGCCGCGCGCCGACGACCTGCCGATGATTGCTTTGCAGTCACATGAAGTGCCCAGCGAAAATACGCCTTTCGGTATCAAAGGCGCCGGCGAAGCCGGCACGGTTGGGAGCATGGCTGCTATGTCGAATGCCGTCTTCGATGCGCTATACAAAGTCGGCGTTTCGCATTTTGATATGCCGGCCACACCGGAAAGAGTTTGGCGGGCGATTCACAGGAACTGCGATTCACAGGAACAATGAGAAGGCGGCACCATGACTTCATCTGTTGACGCGCAAACTTCGCACCCCGATGACACCGCCGAGTGGCGCGAACGCAACGTGCCAATGTTCAACAAGAACCGATTTAAGCTCGGTGTGTTCGGCCTCAACTGCTCGCATGGATGCACGATTAGCCATGCCGAAACAACATTTGAGCCAACTTTTGAACACAATGTGAAGATTGCCCAACTCGCGGATAAGCTTGGCTTTGAACTTTTGCTCCCGGTTGGTCGCTGGCGCCACTTTGGCGGCACGACGCAATTCAACGGCACCAATTTGGAGGTTTATACTTGGGCGGCGGCGATCGCCTGTCACACCAAAGACATTATGGTATTTGCAACCTCCCATGTGCCCACGGTTCATCCCATTCTTGCAGCGAAACAATCGGCCACAATCGACAATATTTCTAACGGAAGATTTGGCATCAATGTGGTGTGCGGTTGGTTCAAGCCGGAAATGGAAATGTTCGGCGTCAAACAGCTGCCACATGACGAACGCTATGAGATGGCCGATGAATGGATGTCCTGCGTCAAACGGTTGTGGACCGAACAGGACTTCGACCATGAAGGCCAGTTCTATAAGATCGATCAGGGCTTTCTTTCGCCGAAACCGGTCCAGCAGCCCCATCCGGTAGTTATCAATGCTGGGTCGTCGCCGGCGGGGATCAAATTTTCGGCACGCCACGCCGATTACAATTTGCTCTCGATCACTTCGGTCGACAAGGCGGCGGACGTAATTGCGCAGATCCGCTCGAAAGCGGTGGAACATGGACGGCACTGCCGGGCGATGAGTTACGCACTGGTTTGTTGCCGCGACACGGAGGCAGAAGCTCAAGCTCTCTACCAACGAATTATCGATGAAGGCGATTGGGGCGCGACCAATACGATAATCGATCTGATGCTCGGTGAGAATTATTCCTACGGTTCCAACAAGGACGAAATCCGTGCCATGGGCGAACGTTTCATTGCGGGTTGGGGCGGCCTGCCGTTGGTCGGAACGCCGGAACAAATCGTCGATAAGATGATTAATCTCTCCGATCTCGGTGTTGAAGGATTGGCGATTTCCTGGCTCGATTATCATGAAGAGCTCAAATATTTTGGCGACCGCGTGCTGCCGTTGATGCGTGAAGCCGGCCTGCGCGAATGAGAAACGGGTGCCAGCGCAAGGGAAGGCTTTAGAAACTTTTCTTGCAATCGGAGTCAGGCAGCGCGACATATGGCTCCTGAATTGGCGCAGGAGTCGGTGATTTCCGTGATTACCAAGCTTCGCAATCGAGTGCATGACGCTCTCGAGGTGTCGGAGAACGACGATCTGTTCTCCCGCATTATCGACTTTGGCCTGATCGGGCTGATAACGCTGAATGTGCTCGCGATCATTATCGAATCGATCGAAGCGATCGCTGTGGCCTATCAGCCGCACTTCAAAGTGTTCGAATTGGTTTCGGTGGCGATTTTTTCCGTCGAATATGTTCTGCGCGTATGGATTTGCGTCGACAACGCGGACGGTAAATACCGCGGCAAGCTGATTGGCCGCCTGCGCTACATGGCAAGCCCGATGGCGCTGGTCGACCTGATCGTCATCCTGCCGTTCTATCTCAGTTTTATTATCGGTATCGATTTGCGCGTTCTGCGAATTCTCCGGCTGCTGAGAATCCTGAAACTCACCCGATATTCCGGCGCCTGGGCGCTGTTCGCGGCGGTGCTCTATGGCCAACGCCGCACGCTTTATATGTCGGGCTTCTTGATGATCATTATGCTCGTGCTCTCGGCCAGCCTGATGTACCTAATTGAGCATGACGCACAACCCGTAGCATTTGCCGACATACCCTCTGCCATGTGGTGGTCTTTGGTTACGCTCACCACAGTCGGCTACGGCGATGTCACGCCGGTGACCATCCTCGGCAAGGTGTTGGGTGGCTTCGTTACCATCCTCGGCCTCGGCATGTATGCGCTGCCGGCCGCCATCCTTGCCTCCGGCTTCATGCAGGAATTGAGCAAACGGCAATTCGTGGTGACCTGGGGCATGGTCGCAAAGGTGCCTTTCTTTGGCAGTCTCGACGCCCAGAAAATTGCCGAAATCGCGGCCTTGTTGAAACCTTCGGCAGTGCCCGCGCGCTATACCATTATCCGCCGGGGCGAGGCTGCGGATAGCATGTATTTCATCGTTTCAGGCGATGTTGAAGTGGATTTGCCGCCGAGCTCGTTTCACCTAACGACGGGCGAATATTTCGGCGAAATGGGCATTGTCAACCGTAGCGCGCGAGTGGCCAATGTCATCTCGATTACCGAGTGCCAATTGCTGATCTTGCAAGCGCGTGATCTGAACCGGTTAATGGAGGACAATCCGGCACTTGCCGGGGAACTGACCGAATTGACCGAGCGCCGCTTGGCCGAAAGCGAAAGTTTTGAAACACAGGATGAAAAAGAACCGTAAGAATTCAGCTCTTGGCTGTGACCGGCGCAGCGCCATAAGCCGCAGCGCCGAGCAGCGCCGGCGCGGATTGGCGCCGCGCACGCGGCCCCCGTGTGTCGCTCGCAGGCGTTTTTCAATGTCGGATACAGTGACATCAATCAGACGATTGTAATTTTCTCAGAATTAACCATATTTGCCCCGAATCATACGCTAATGAATGACTGGTTCCGCATTAGGCGGTTTGTTATATATTAAAATGTGAGATTGAATGACCGTCACTGGCCGACGAGCGCGCCATCCAAGTAGAGGCGCTCCGGCGCATCAAAGGAACCATTCCTCGGTAGCTCAGCGGTAGAGCAAGCGGCTGTTAACCGCTAGGTCGTTGGTTCGAATCCGACCCGGGGAGCCATTTAGAACAGGGGGT
>JAQBTG010000023.1 GCA_027624955.1 Pseudomonadota bacterium | reverse complement strand
TCCCCACTGCTGCCTCCCGTAGGAGTCTGGGCCGTATCTCAGTCCCAGTGTGGCTGATCATCCTCTCAGACCAGCTACCGATCGAAGCCTTGGTGAGCCATTACCTCACCAACAAGCTAATCGGACGCGGGCCCATCCCTCGGCGATAAATCTTTCCCCCATAGGGAATATACGGTATTAGCCACCGTTTCCCATGGTTGTCCCGTACCGAAGGGCAGGTTCCCACGCGTTACTCACCCGTTCGCCACTGCCCGCTATCCCGAAGGATAACTTCTCGTTCGACTTGCATGTGTTAGGCCTGCCGCCAGCGTTCGTCCTGAGCCAGGATCAAACTCTCAAGTTGAATGTTCGCCTCTTCACCAATTCCGAAGAACTGATTCCGAGGTGAATTAACGTGTTCCCACGCAAACGCACGCTCGCTGCGCCTTCGCCCAAAGCAACCGCCTTAAACCAAGACGCATCGAACCATTTGCGTCGGCAGCGTCAAATCAACGCCGCCCACGCATCTCTTCCAATTCACAATGTCAAAGAGCAGTTCGCGCCACGGCCCTTGCGGTCCGTGACGCGTGGTGGGTTATTACGCCCCGCCCCGATCAAAGTCAAGATTTACTCGCTGACTCTAGCCAAAAAGTTTCTGGTTCATACAATCCGCAATCTCACGCGTAGACGACACTAGAATTAGGCAACTTGATAAACCGGACCGGCCATCAGTCCGGAGTTCTGGGATAGTAGGAGACAAAAACATGTGCAAAGTTGAAAAAAACGCGTGAAGTGTAAGAAATTATTGACAAAATTCTGTTACAAAAGCATGGTTAATCAATCTAGGAATAGTTCGGTTTACGAGCCGGGCTCGGGCCTGGGGCGCTATAATGTTTCAACAAAACTAATCTGTTTCGCTCAGCGACCTCAGATTTAAGGTAATGATATCAATATAATGCGACATCTGGATAGGATTTGGGTGGCGCGTGCTGCGATCACTTGCGCTCTCATACTCACCGCCTCCGCGTTTGGTACGGTTTCGCCGTCTAATGGCAAACTAGGCTTCTCTCCTGCACACGCGGCGGCGTCTCAAAACGGAAATTCGACCGATAGCGTTATCAGACAGAGCGTCCGAAAAGGCGACACGCTGATCGAATTGCTCAAATCAGCCGGCGCGACGCAGAGAAACGCAGCCGCCGCTGTTCAGGCTCTTAAGAAGCTCTTCGATCCCAGAAAGCTCCGCGTCGGCCAACACATTATAATGCGATTTGAATCTGGCCATGGTGAGGCCACGCAGCTGACCCTATTCTCTGTCCAACTCACCACCAACCGCTTTGTAGAAGTGTCACGCGGCGCCGACGAAAAATACCGCGCGCGGCGCACCAGCCAGCGCTGGTCGCAAGAAATCGACGCTGCTGACCAGCATCGCGAAGGTGGCGTCATCACGCTTGTGGCGCGCTCTGGAAGTACGATTGGCAATATGCTGCACGCAATGAATTTCCAAGGGCGCGATATAGACCGTGCGACGAAAGCGCTCGGTACCCTGTTCAATCCCAAGAAATTGCGTGTCGGTCAAAAAATATCGATTTTACAAGGCGCGACACGTTCCGACGGGAAGTTGACCCTAATCGGTGTGGCGGTTCACATAAAAAGTGGCGGCGTCGTTCAGGCGCGTCGCGACGGAAATGACGGCTTCTCCGCTCACCGCCTGCCTACGCTGGCGCTTGCAGATGCGATTGACAACAGTATTATACCGGCCGACACCATTTCACGGCCTGTCGCAGGTGAGCGCCATAAACTGCGGGTCACCAAGGGTGCGACGTTAATGGGCCTGCTGACGGCGCAACACGTCGCTCCAGCCGAGGCCTATCAGGCAGTCAGCGTCCTCACAGAAGTTTTTGACCCCAGACGGCTGCGCGAAGGACAGTTCATTTATGTGATCGTCACCGAAAACGATAAGGGCAATCCGGAGTTACAGGGCCTATCGATCGCGATAAGCGGTATGCGCCATGCCACAATCCAGCGCGGACCCTCTGGCCGATTTACCAGCGGGCTCGCGCGCGCGCCCATCGATAGTTTGGCTGATATCTCGCCGGCCGCCAAAACGCCGGCGGCTAAGCCAAACTCAAGTGCACCAATGACAGAGACGACCGTTCTAGGTGAACCGGATGCGCAGACTCGGGAGGGTCAGCAATCCGCGACCGCGCCAAGAAACCAAACGCCCGCGGCCGAAGTCATGCAAATCGAGGGGAATATCAATGCCGTGACGATCCTGGTGGACCGGGGCGACACGCTGATGGCAATTCTGCGCAGCGAAGGCATCGACCGCCACGAAGCGGATCGCGCTATTCGCGCTTTGGGTAATTTGTTTAATCCGCGCCGTCTGCGCGAAGGCCAACAAATTACTTTTGCCACGCGCGCCGACAATTCTGGCGCCCTTACGCTAGAAGGATTCAGCATCAAAATTGGCAAGGATCGTCACATCGAAGTTCTAAGAACTGGTGCTAAGAATTTCACCTCGGCTAAAGTCACCGAACCCAATTTTACAACGCGCACCGACATAGCCGCTAAGAGCCAGCCGGACGGAAAAGCCAACACAAATAGCAGCGCTCAATTAACGCCACGCCCGGGTCAAGGCCAGGCGATGAAGGGTGCAATGATTGCCGCTGCGGCGCCGGCGGAGCAAGAATTGATTGCCGACCCTGCTCGTGTGTGGCCGCTTCTAAACAGCGCGACGAACGCCAAGAACGCCCTTTCGTTCCCAGCCTCGCAAAAGAAACAAGCCGCTGCGGACGGTTTCACCCGCAAGGCCGTCATGATCGGCAAGGGAGATACTTTGTTCGTGGCGCTCACCAAAGCCGGAAGCGCTGCCGGGGATGCAGAAGCGGCCATTGCGGCTTTTCGCACCGTACACAACCCGCGCAGTCTGCAAATAGGGCAAACCCTGACACTCGCATTCGAACCCATGGTGGATGAGAATGAGGCACCGGCACTGCGGCTCGCAGAAATTGCTCTGGATGTCGCTCCCGACCGCGACATATTGGTAGCCCGCCAGGACGACGACCGTTTTCACGCCAGCGAAATCGCCCGCGATTTGGTACGCCGGCTGGAAAAAGCCGAGGGCGTCATTCAAACCAGCCTTTACGATGCGGCGACGGAAGCTGGGTTGCCGATCAGTATCCTGATGGAAATGGTGCAAATATTCAGTTTTGATGTCGATTTTCAGCGTGAGATTCAAAAAGGCGACAAATTTGAAGTTCTCTACGAAAACCTATTGAACGACGATGGCGAAACCGTGGCGCTCGGCCCGGTTCTTTTTGCAGCTCTGAGTGTGAACGGCAATTTGATCGGCCTTTACCGCCATGAGCCCGGAAACGGTCCAGTTGATTACTTCAACATCAAAGGACAGAGCGCGCGCAAGGCTCTGATGCTGACGCCTATCAATGGCGCCAGCCTATCTTCCGGCTACGGCATGCGGCGCCATCCGGTGCTCGGCTATAACAAGATGCATCGTGGGCTGGATTTCTCGGCGCCGCGGGGCACGGCCATCGTCGCTGCAGGCGATGGCGTCATTGAGCTCGCTGGCCGCAACGGCTCCTACGGCAACTATATCCGCATTCGCCACAACGGAACTTATCAAACCGCCTATGCTCATATGAAGGGCTTTGCCCGTGGCATCAGGGCCGGCAAGCGCGTGCGTCAGGGCCAAACCATCGGTTATGTGGGCACCACCGGCCGCTCGACCGGCCCGCATCTGCATTACGAAGTTTTGCGCGGCGGCACGCAGATGAATCCACGCCGTCTTAAACTTCCGACTGGGCAAAAACTCGCGGGCACGGAGCTAGCTCAGTTCGAGCAACAGGTGCGTAAGATCCGTGTCTTGATAGCTGAAGTCCCAAGCGCCCAAAAAATAGCCAGCCAATAAAAAATCGGGAATTCACACCGTAAAAGTTAAATCTCTCTTACTCGAGGGCAAGAGCAGATGAAGAGACGGGGTGAACTTGGGGCGCTTTGGCGCGGTTTGCTCTCTTCTCTCATCCGACCCTTCTTCCCGGCTGCGGAGAAAGGCCGTACCACGTTGAGGATTGCTGAATTACTCTAAGCGGCGCTCAAGGCCTCTTCGGAATTTCCCACCACGATGCTCAATCCAATTTCGCCGGGTGCGGCGCGAATGATTTGACCATCCGTCACCTTACCCTCGAGAATGAGATTGGCGATCGGATCCTGCAAATAGCGCTGGATGACACGCTTGAGCGGCCGGGCGCCATACACCGGGTCATAGGCCGTCTCGGCGAGCCAAGAGCGGGCCGCCGGCAAAAGCTCAAGCGTGAGTTTGCGCTCGGCCATCCGCGCCGCCAATCCGGCGACCTGGATGTCGACAATGGCGTCCATATTCTCGCGGCTGAGACGATGGAAAAGTATGATTTCGTCCAACCGGTTGAGAAATTCCGGCCTGAATGCGGTGCGGACGATTTCCATAACTGGTTCGCGCACGGCTTCCGATTCCTCACCGTCCGGCTGTGCCGCCAAAAGTTCGGCGCCCAAATTCGACGTCATGATGATCACGGTATTGCGAAAATCCACCGTGCGGCCCTGACCGTCCGTCAGGCGTCCATCATCTAGCATCTGTAACAAAACATTGAAGACGTCGGGATGCGCCTTTTCCATCTCATCGAAGAGAACGACCTGATAAGGCCGACGGCGCACGGTTTCGGCCAGAACGCCGCCTTCTTCATAGCCGACATACCCGGGCGGTGCCCCCAGTAGACGGGCGACCGAGTGTTTCTCCATATATTCGGACATGTCGATTCGCAGGATCGCGTTTTCATCGTCAAACATGAACTCGGCCAATGCTTTTGCGAGTTCGGTCTTGCCCACGCCTGTGGGGCCAAGGAACATGAAGGAGCCGATCGGCCGGTCGCTGTCCTGAAGGCCGGCACGTGCTCGCCGGACAGCGTTGCTCACGGCAATCACGGCCTCGTCCTGGCCAACCAACCGATGGCGCAGGCCATCCTCCATGTGAATCAGTTTTTCACGCTCCCCCTCGAGCATTTTCTCAACCGGAATTCCGCTCCAGCGCGCGACCACGGAGGCGATCTGTTGTTCGCCGACCGCTTCGTTCAACATGCGTTCTTTTTCGCCAACTTCAAGTTCGACCAGCTTGCGCTCAAATTCCGGGATTACGCCATATGACAACTCTCCGGCACGCGCCAGGTCGCCATTGCGCTGGGCGATTTCAAACTCGCTCCGCGCGGCGTCGAGCTGCTCTTTAATTTTCTGCCCCCCAGCCAACCGATCCTTGTCGGCCTGCCACACTGCGGCTAGCTCGGTCGAGCGACCCTCCAATTCGAATAGTTCTTCTTCCAAATTCTCGAGCCTATCCGCCGAGGCGGAATCCTTTTCCTTTTTCAGCGCCTCACGCTCGATTTTGAGCTGAATGATGCGTCTGTCTAGTTCATCGAGCTCTTCTGGCTTGCTGTCGAGTTCCATGCGTAAGCGGCTTGCCGCTTCATCCATCAGGTCGATGGCCTTGTCCGGCAAAAAGCGGTCCGTGATATAGCGGTTGGAGAGCGTCGCCGCCGCCACCAAAGCGCTATCGGAAATTCGTACACCGTGATGCACCTCATACTTTTCCTTCAAGCCACGCAAGATCGAGATTGTATCCTCGACATTCGGCTCCGCAACGAACACCGGTTGGAAACGGCGCGCCAATGCGGCGTCCTTTTCTACATGTTTGCGATATTCATCCAAGGTCGTGGCGCCGACGCAATGCAACTCGCCGCGCGCCAAGGCCGGCTTGAGCAGGTTCGATGCATCCATCGAACCCTCTGCCGCGCCCGCGCCGACAATGGTGTGCATTTCGTCTATGAACAGAACGATTTCACCGTTGGACGCCGTTACCTCGGACAATACCGCCTTCAGCCTCTCCTCGAACTCGCCGCGAAATTTCGCGCCGGCAATGAGAGCGCCGAGATCGAGCATCAACAGCTTCTTTTCTTTGAGTGATTCGGGGACATCGCCATTGACGATCCTAAGCGCTAGCCCCTCAACGATCGCGGTCTTGCCCACACCGGGCTCGCCAATCAAGACTGGATTGTTCTTGGTTCTACGCGACAGAACTTGAATGGTGCGCCGGATCTCTTCATCGCGTCCAATCACCGGGTCAAGCTTGCCTTCACGCGCCGCTTCCGTCAGGTCGCGGGCAAATTTCTTTAAGGCCTCGAAAGAATCCTCGGCGCTGGCACTCTGGGCGGTACGCCCTTTGCGCAAATCGTTGATGGCGGAATTCAGTGCCTGAGCGGTCAAACCCGCCTCGGCCAGGATTGTCCCCGACGGCGTTCCAGTCGCCAACGTCAGAGCCAGCAACAAACGTTCGACCGTGACGAAGCTATCGCCGGATTTTTTTGCGATTTCCCGGGCGCCCTCAAACAGGCGCGCGGTCTCAGGCGCAAGATACACCTGCCCTGCTCCATCACCTTCGACTTTTGGCAACTTATCGAGTGCGACGTTGACGTCTCGAAGAGCGTCTTCTGGGCGGCCGCCTGCGGCGCGAATTAGATTTGCAGCCAAGCCCTCCTTATCTTCGAGAATGACTTTCAGGAGGTGCTCGGGGGTAAACCGTTGGTGGCCGCTTCGCACTGCCAGCCCTTGCGCTGACTGTACAAAACCACTCGAACGTTCCGTGTAATTTTCGAAATCCATGCTGCCCTACTCCGATTGGCCGCCGCGCTTCATGAGCCGGTATTCTTACCGCACTCGTAACTTTGAAACCTGGGCGCCTGTTCAGACAATAACTATGAATTCAATATGGGAATTGGAAAGCGCCTCGCAAGGGTGTGCGCGCAGTAAAATCCTTAATTCCGGGATTCTCGCTCAATCGCATTCGGGTTGATGGCGAGAATATATGCCGGTTTAGGCGACTGGAGCGTCCGACTCAGAATTATTCAGATCGTTTTCCTCGCCAGACAAATGTTGTTCCTGCTCGTCTGCAGCGCCCGTGCGCTCACCGTCCGACAGTTCCTCTTGATCGGCGCCTTCTGCCCCGACAGGTTGAGGAGCTTGAAACTCGCTCTCCTGTTCCGGATGCCGATTCTGAGGCTGACCTTGGGGGCGAACGCTTCGTTGCTCTAAACCACCGCTGGCCACCATCACGCGGTAATAATGTTCCGCATGCTGGAAATAGTTTTCCGCTGCCACTCGATCTCCAAAGGTCAGCGCGTCGCGTCCCATTGCCTGATATTTTTCGATCACCTGAAACGCAGTGCCGCGAATTTTACCTTGCGGGCCACTACTTTCGAAATTTGAGTTGCGTCCGCCGTTCGGGCGGCGCCCGTTTCCGCGGTGACCTCGCGGACGCTTCGTTGGCTGAACTGGCTTCATATTAATGTCTCATTTTATCAGTTCGAACGATTTGTTCGCCCACAACGCCACGAACTTGCGGCGATATTATTTAAATATTGGGACTAGTTCCCGGCCTGTGCGGCTGGAAGTGGGGTGGTAACGATGGACGCTTTCACATCCGCGTACGCCACAGCCAACTTGACCCTAGCTAGGATTACTTAGTTTTCAACCCCTATTTTTCCAATGCATGTTCAAGTGGTTGTCTGTTAACCAATTCTTTCGCGCCACTATTGTTAAGTGCCAGCCAACTCAAAAACACCGCAACGCTCGATACCAGCCAAATCCTTCCGCCGTTCGCATTCGAACAAGCCGGAGCTGCAAATAATAGCCGCGGCCTCCTCTGCCATACCGGCGCCGAATTCAACAAATACGCGCCCGGCCGGGGTCAGCAGGCGGGAAAATTCAGGCGCTAACGCGCGGTACGCCTCGTCTCCGCGTGGGCCGGCGAAGAGAGCCTCGGCGGGCTCATAGTCTCTAACGTCCGGCATTATCGCAGCCCGTTCGCCGGCCGCGACATAGGGCGGGTTGGCAATAATAAGGTCGAACGGCGGCGCCAAAGCATCTCCCCATGAGCCTGCAACAAAATGGACCCGTGTCGATACATCGTGGCGCGCCGCGTTGCGCCGGGCGACCGTTAACGCAGCAAAACTGCGGTCCACGCCGAAGCCCATGGCCAATGGTATTTCCGTCAGCAGCGAAACCAATAGACAGCCGCTCCCGATTCCGAAATCGAGAATGCGCGGGCATTCATGCCCAGCCTGATTCGTGAAGTGAAGCACCGCTTCGATCAATGTTTCGCTGTCCGGGCGAGGGATCAGTGTATCGCGAGTAACTTCAAAAGAGAGTCCCCAGAATTCCCGCTCGCCGATGAGATAGGCAATTGGCTCGCGCGCGCGCCGGCGCCGCGCCAGCCCGATCAGCTCGGTCAGCGCGGGTTCTTCGATCTCGCTCCGATGACAGAGCAGCAATCGCTCGCGCGACAGACCCGTGACGTGACGAAGAAGAATTCTGGCCTCGTGCCGGGGCTGCTCGATTCCGCCTCCCTGTAGGAGAGACGCGACTTGCCGCAAGGCCTCTTCTACCGTGGCCACCACTTCGCTCAATCAGTTTGCGCCAGACGGCGCGTTTGTTCGTCATTGAGCAATTCATCGATGATTTCGTCTAACGCCTCGCCGCTCAAAATCTTGTCGAGCTTATAAAGTGTCAAATTAATGCGGTGGTCGGTGACCCTCGCTTGCGGAAAATTATAGGTGCGAATGCGCTCCGAGCGATCACCGGAGCCGACTTGGCCGCGGCGGGTCTCTGCACGTTCCGCATCTAGCAGCCGGCGCTCGTGATCGTAAAGCCGAGCGCGCAACACTTTGAGCGCCTTGGCGCGGTTCTTATGTTGCGATTTCTCATCTTGCTGAGTGACCACGATACCTGTCGGCAAATGGGTCAGGCGAACGGCGCTGTCGGTCGTATTGACGCTCTGGCCCCCAGGACCTGACGCCCGGTACACATCGACCCTGAGATCCTTGTCCTCGATCACCAGGTCGACCTCTTGCGCCTCCGGCAGCACAGCTACGGTGGCAGCCGAAGTGTGGATGCGGCCATTCGCCTCGGTCTCAGGCACGCGTTGCACCCGATGAACACCCGATTCATATTTTAGGCGGGCAAATGCCCCGCGTCCGCCGATCTCCATGATCACTTCCTTGACGCCGCCGATGCCGGTTTCCGACAATGAAATGACTTCGCCGCGCCACTTCTTCTCTTCGGCATATCGCTGGTACATGCGCATCAAATTGGCCGCGAACAGCGCCGCCTCATCGCCCCCGGTGCCTGCGCGGATCTCCAGGATGGCACTTTTTTCGTCGGCCTCATCTTTGGGCAGCAGGAGAAGTTTTAGCTTCCCATCGAGCTTTGGTATTTTTATCTTGAGGGCCTTGAATTCCTCTTCAGCCAGCGCCCGCATATCGCCGTCAGTGTCCTTGTCAGCGATCATTTCCGCCAGATCAGCGGCCTCGGACTCGCCTGCTCGCAGCGCCTTAATGGCACTGATCACTGGTTTGAGCTCAGAATATTCCTTCGAGAGACGAACCAACTCATCACTCGACATATTGCTCTGTCCGGACAATAAATCGGACAACTCGTCTAGCCGAGCGACGATAGCGTCGAGGCGCTCATCCAAATTCACCAAGTGCGCTCCATCAGCGATATTCAGCAGTAGCGCTTTAGATGCGCGTGCAGATTTTCCTTGGTAACTTCCTGCTGATCGCCGGAACCGAGGTCGCGGAGCATAACGCTATTTCTGCCCGCCTCTTCTTCGCCAAGAATAACTGCGCAGACGGCGCCCAATCGATTCGCCCGTTTAAGACGCTTGGACATGTTGCCACGAAAGGCCATATCCGTGCGAAATCCCGCTTCGCGCAATTGCTGCGTCAAGATGAACGCCGCTGACTCCATTTCTGATCCGATCGGCACCACCGCAATGGTATTGCCTTCGGCAGCGACATCACCAACCAACATGGCTAGCCGCTCGATGCCGGCGGCCCAACCCACTCCGGGTGTGGGCGGGCCACCCATCGTCTCGATCAAGCCATCATAGCGCCCGCCGGCTAGCACCGCGCCTTGTGCACCCAGTGCTGAGGTGGTGAACTCAAAAGCGCTATGGCAGTAGTAATCGAGGCCACGCACCAAATGCGGATTGAGTTCGTAGTCAATGCCGAGGGAGTCGAGGCCAGCACACACCGTGTCAAAAAATTCACGAGATAGCGGGTTCAAATAATCCGACATTTTTGGCGCCTCAGTGACGACATGGCGATCGCCTTCATCTTTCGAATCCAGGATGCGCAACGGATTTTTTTCGAGCCTGACGCGGCTTTCCTCTGAGAGGTCGTTGAGATGCGCTGTGAAATATTTCACTAGACTGGCGCGGTAATTCTCGCGGCTTTCGCTGTCACCCAACGTATTTAACTCAAGCTTGACTAAGCTGGCTACGCCGAGGGCTTTTAGGACATGTGCGCCAAGAGCGATGATTTCCACATCACCCATCGCCTCCGAAATGCCCAACAACTCCACGCCAATTTGATGAAACTGCCGCAACCGTCCCTTTTGCGGCCGCTCGTAGCGAAACATGGGGCCGCCATAAAAATACTTCAGCGGAAGACTCTGGCTGAGACCACCACTGATCACCGCACGCGCCACACCCGCAGTGTTTTCAGGCCTGAGGGTAATCCAATCGCCGCCTCTATCTTCAAACGTATACATCTCTTTGGTGACGATATCGGAGCTGTCACCCAATGTTCTCTTGAACACCTCGGTAAATTCAAATATCGGCGTCGACATCTCTTGATAGCCATAGAGGTCTGCGGCCGCTCGGGCTGCCTCTTGGACATGTCGATGTGCTCTGCTCTCATCCGGCAACACATCATGAGTGCCGCGAACTGGCTGCAATTTAGGCAATTGAATCTCCGTTCAGAGAATGGCGAGTTAATTCCTGCGCCAGCGAATCACTGCTGCCCGTATCGGCGTCCGTAAATTTAACCGGGGCAAATTCGCCAACCCGAAAGCTCAGAATAAATCGCTAATGGTCTGCTTCCGAACCAGCAACCAAAGTTTCCGGGTCTAAGGACACGTTGCGCCGAACTACGCCAATAGGGCCCAGCGCATCAACGACAGCGCCATCCACACGCACCTCTAAAGCGCCTGCATTGCCAGTCACCATGATCAAGCCCGAACGATTTGGCACTTGATATATTTCGCCGGTGCGCAAAATTCGCGTTAACAACAGCTCATTGTTGGGACCCTGAATTTCCACCCAACTATCGGCGGTCGCCCTGATAGCAATTCTGAAATCTGCGTTTTCTTCACCAAAAATACTGGGCCGACGGGCCGGCATGTCAGTGGCATCAGACGAAGACGAAGCCACATCAAATTCTTCGGAGTCTTCACCTTCCATCGACTGTGCATTTGCGTTTCGAATGATGGGCACAGCTTCCCCGCTCTGCGGAAGAGCCGATTCCAAAGTGGCTGCCGATGCGTCGGGCTGACTGCGGGCGGCGTTGTCCCAAAGAGAATCACTTCTCAGCGGTCGAGAATTGGTGGTTGATGATGCAGCGTCGCGCGCCACGTCAGGCGACGTAAGAGCTGCGCCCGCTTCCGCCCCCACCACATCCGTTTGTACGGATACAGCTTCCGGCGTTGTGCTTATATTTTGCTCGCTGTTCACAAATTTCTCGATGCCGGCCTCAGTTGGTGCTGCTTTGCTTGAAACCGACGATTGCGCTTCGCCTGCCTCGTCCTCGGTAGCAACTGCCTCCGTTGCGACCGCCGCCATCACGTCTTCATCGTTCGACAGCCCGGCTGCCTCGGTCAATTTGTTAGACACGTCTGAAACGAGATTTGTCGCGATTTGACCTTCTGTTGAATAAACATACCAGCCACCATAGGCGAGGCCCGCTAACAGCAAAACTATCAATACCAACCACGGTTTTGGATTTCTGCCTTCTTTGGGCGGCACCGGAAACGTTAGATCGCGCCGAACAGTCCCGGATGTCGTTTCGCGCTTGAGGCGTTCAACCATCTCTTCGGAGTCGAGTCTAAGATATTCACAATAGCTGCGTAGGAATCCGGTGGCGTAGGTCGTGCCCGGCAAATCGCCAAAGCGCCCTTCTTCCAATGCTTCAAGATAGACCAGACGGATTCGCAGTGCCGAAGCGATGTCCGTCAATTCATAACCCGCAGTCATGCGGGCCCGCTTTAAATCAGCACAGAGGCTCGGCAATTCGCCGGCGGTTTCACCGCCAGCCCGATGTAATAGAGGGTCACTGCCCAATTGCGGTTCGAGAGGTTCAACCCCTCTTCGCTGTAACATTCCGCCGCCTCATCGCTTCAACCAGCATGTAAAACAGGCACCTTACCGGCTAAGTCTTGAATTCACGGTTCGATAACTCATACATGACAAACGCCAACTGGCGTTTCCCAAGCAATTTAGGATCCGCCTCGCCGCCGATTACCGTTTTGCTTTAAGCCGGGCTCAGCCAATCCTCATGCTGAAACCGCAAAGCGCAGCCCAAAGCCTTGTCTTAACGGCATTTCATTAAAATAACACCGGCCCGTGCGGGGCGCAATTAATATTGCGCGCCCCAATTGTGGCGACGCTTTCCCCAAACTTTCCCCATAAATCTCTATCCCGTGGATAATCGCCCGATTCGCGTGGCGAGAACCTCGGTTGCTTGGCTAATTAACTCTTCGACGATATCTGCGACGGGCTGCTCACGATCGACCATACCGACGCTCTGCCCGGCCATTAGCGAGCCATGTTCGATATCGCCATCGATGACCGCCCGGCGCAACGAGCCTGCCCAAAAATGTTCAATAACAAGTTGCGCTTCTTTCTGGTCCAATTCGCCGGCACGATAGCGCGCGATCGCGTCGCGCTGGGCCGCGAAAAATTGCTCAGTCGCCTTGTTGGCGAGAGCCCGCACGGGAATTACCGGAAAATCCGGATCCAGCTGCACTGAGAGTTGCGCGTCGCGCGCCTTGGCATGAAGGATAATTTTTTTGAAATTTCCATGTGCGATGGACTCGGTTGCGCAAACAAAGCGCGTGCCAATTTGGCACCCCGCAGCACCCATTTCCATATACAGGGCGATGGCATCGCCGCGCCCAATACCGCCACCGACAAACACGGGAACTTCGCGCAGATGGGGGAGAATTTCCTGGCATAGAACGCTGGTCGACACGGGGCCAGTATGGCCACCCGCCTCCATGCCTTCGATGATGAACGCATCGACGCCTTGACGCATCAGCTTCTTGGCCACCGGCAGAGTCGGTGCGAAGGCGATAGTTTTGATGTTGGATTCTTTTAGTGGGTCCGTTGCGGAGCGCGGCGGCATGCCGCCTGCTAGAACAACATGTCCAATCCCCTCGTCGATGCAGACCTGCAACAACGCATCGATTTCAGGATGCATGATGATCACATTGACGCCAAATGGCTTGTCGGTAAGCGCGAAAGTTTGCCTGATCTCTTCGCGCAATTGGTCGGGGCTCATCGAACCGGTCGCGATAACGCCGAAAGCGCCACAATTTGAAGTCGCCGAAACCAAATGGCGCTCGGATAACCAGGACATCGCACCGCCTAAAATGGCATGGCGGACGCCGAGAAACGCACGCCCACTGGCGGATAATTCATCTAGCTCGGCGCGCGCAGCAACAAGAGCGCTGTCTTTATTCATCCAGTCGGTAGGCAGCATGCAGAGCGCGCACAGCGAGCTCCGTATGTTCCTCTGCGATCAAAACACTGGTTTTTATTTCCGACGTCGATATCACTTGGATGTTGATATTGTTCTCGGCGAGAGCGGTGAACATTGTTTGCGCGACACCAGCATGGCTTTGCATGCCAACTCCGATAACCGAAACCTTGGCCACTTCGGTATCGCTCAACAGCCGTTCAAATTCCAGCTCGCTCTGCAATTTGTTCAACGCTTCGATGGCGCGCGCCGCATCGCCGCGGGCAACGGTGAAAGTGATATCTGTCGCCTTCCCGTTATGTGAAATATTTTGCACGATCATGTCGATATTGATATTGGCCTCAGAAAGCGGCGCCAGAATATTGGCAGCCACACCCGGCTTGTCCGGTACCCGCACGACCGTAATCTTGGCATCATCGCGGCTGTAGGCGATCCCGGTAACCATATTTTGGGTTTCGTCGTTTTCTAACTGCATGCCCCACACGTCCGTAATGATTGTTCCTTCGACCAACGTTCCCGGCAAATCGGCGAAACTCGACAACACCTGAATCGGCACACGATGGCGAAGCGCCATCCGCACCGCCCGAGGGTCCAAGACCTTGGCCCCCAATGAGGCTAGTTCGAGCATCTCCTCGTACGTGATCTTGTCAAGCTTGCGCGCATTATTGACGATCCACGGATCGGCGGTAAAGACGCCGGTGACATCAGAATAGAGATCGCAGCGGTCGGCGCCGAGCGCCGCCGCAAGCGCGACCGCAAGCGTATCCGAACCGCCGCGGCCGACCGTCGTCACCCGGCCGTCTGGCGACAGCCCCTGAAATCCCGCCACCACGGGAACGCCACCCGCCGCCATTAATTGCCTTATTTCGCCCGTCTCTATTTCGTGGATGAGGGCGCGACTGTGGTTGCCATTGGTGCGTACCGGCAATTGCCAGCCCATCCAAGAGCGCGCCTCAACACCCAATTGCTGCAGGGCGAGCGCCACCAAACCGCTGGTTACCTGTTCGCCGCTCGACACCACGACGTCATATTCCGCGCGGCTGCCTTTAGGCGAAATATCCTGCACCCATCCCACGAGCTGGTCGGTCACACCGGCCATTGCGGAAACCACGACGGCCACTTGATTGCCGGCATCCAACTCGGCCTTGACCCGGCGCGCAACACGGCGGATTGGCCCTAAATGGGACACGGAAGTCCCACCGAATTTTTGTACAATTAACGCCATTAAATTTACTTTGGCGCCCGGCAAGGGGAGGGGCGCGCCTCGTTCATCCTGGTTATGGAGCGAAGGGCGCGTATACATACTGTGTTAGAATCACGCAAGCAAGCAGGCGGAGAACGCATGACACAAAAAAACAGAGCGGCGCCAGAGCACGCCAGCATCGACGAACAAGAGATCGCGCGATTCGCCGCACTGTCTGAGAATTGGTGGCAGCCTGATGGGCCCTTCCGTGCGCTTCATTCTCTCAACATTCCGCGCCTTACCTACATACGCGACCACCTCTGCCAACGATATGAGCGCGACATAAGAAACGAGCGCCCGCTCGCCGGCTTGCGTCTGCTGGATATCGGTTGCGGTGGTGGGCTGATCGCTGAACCTTTGGCGCGTTTAGGCGCTGCAGTCACGGCAATCGACGCCGGCGGAGATGCCATCGAAGCGGCGCGGCTACACGCAGATCAATCTGGGTTAAACATCGACTACCGCCACATCAGCGCCGAAGAGCTGGCCGATGAAAACATTCAATTTGACGGCGTGCTGACGCTCGAAGTGGTCGAGCATGTGGCGGATTTAGGTAGTTTTCTCGCCGCAAGCTCGCACTTGGTGCGACCCGGCGGAATGTTTTTCGCCGCCACCCTCAATAGGACCGCCGCGTCCTATCTACTTGCCATTGTTGCGGCCGAGCACATTTTGCGGTGGCTTCCACCTGGCATGCACAAATGGTCAAAATTTGTCCGCCCCTCTGAACTTGTGGCGCCGCTACGTCGACACGGCATCGCCATTCAAGACGTCAGCGGCCTTACCTACGACCCGCTGACACGCGACTGGGTACTCAGCCAAAAACTCTCGGTGAATTACATTGCCTCTGGAGTAAAAAGCGAAACTTAAGAATCGTGCCGTGGCACCCAAGGCATCTGGCTGATCTCGATACCCTCTTCCTGAAGTTCCTGCGCTTCTTCCCTGCTGGCGTCGCCGTAAATATTCCGCTTTTCAACTTCGCCATGGTGAATTTTGCGTGCTTCTTCAGGAAAGCGCTCGCCAACATTGTCGAAGTTCTTTTCGACCACTTCGCGCATCTTACGCAATGTTTTGATGGCCTCGCCCATTTGTTCTGGTGTTGGCGGCGCCATCGCCGCGCCTGGCGCCGCGTTAGCCGTCTTTGCATGAACGGGTTCGCCGCCCCGACCCCGGCCACGCCCGGTACCAGCCGGAATATTCGGCGCCATTGGCGCCTTTGCGACCTTGTGGTCGCCGCAAATTGGACACGCCACCTTGCCGCCCGAAATCTGCCGGGTACTTGTATCGGAATCGGCAAACCACGCTTCGAATACGTGCTCCTGCGCGCATTTCACGTCAAAGACAATCATCGCAATTGATCCAATACCATCTTAAGCTCCGATCGAGCTTCACTAAGTATCTTAAATTGGTACGAAATCAAGCGTCCACAATACGATGAGCAAACACAACGGTGCCCAAGGGCGCGGCGCGCCCTCATCCTGGATCACCCGTTTTGCCGGCGAAATCGAGCCGCGCGGGTCGGTGCTGGACCTCGCGTGCGGTGGCGGCCGTCACAGCCTATTCCTGCTGCGTCACGGCCTTCAAGTCACGGCTTGCGATATCGATGTTTCGGCGCTGGCGGACATTCAGGAAGAAGCCAGAATGGAAATTGTCGCAGCTGATCTCGAGAATGGCGCCTGGCCGTTTTCTGGCCGTCAGTTCGCTGCCATCGTGGTAACCAACTATCTTCACCGTCCACTGTTTCCGGAGATTCTTGCCGCTTTGACGCCCGGCGGGTTGTTGCTTTACGAAACCTTCGCGGCGGGAAACGAGAATTTTGGTCGCCCCAGAAATCCTGCTTACTTGTTGAATCGCGGCGAGCTTCTGTCCAGCGTTTTCGCCGGCCTGGTCATCCTCGCCTATGAGGACTTAATCATCGAAGAACCCAAACCAGCTGCCGTGCAGCGGATTTGCGCGCGCAAACCCGCGTAAATTACTAGACTGCCCGAATCGCTTTCCTATCGTCCGATGGAATATTGAAATCACGGTCATGCCGGAGGGCCGGAATAGCGGCGCGCGCCTTGGCAACCTCGTCCAAATCGATCTCGACCGTCACATAACCCACGCCTTCACCGGCATCTGCCAGTACTGTGCCCCAGGGGTCGACAATCAGCGAGTGGCCGAACGTTGTCCGTCCGCCTGAGTGACTTCCCCACATGCAGGGCGAAATTACAAACGCGGCGCTCTCAATGGCGCGGGCGCGGTTCAACACATGCCATACCGCTTCGCCAGTTACCTTGGTAAACGCGGCCGGAATTGAAATGATATGCGCACCGCCATGGGCAAGAGCGCGGTAAAGATGCGGAAAGCGAAGATCATAGCAGATACTCATGCCGAGCCCGCCCCATGGCGTTTGGGCGATGACAGCATCATTGCCGGCACGGAAGGCGTCGGATTCGCGGTAGATCTCGCCGTTCGGCAGATCAACATCGAACATATGAATTTTGTCGTATCGGGCGACGATGGCGCCGTCGCCGTCAATGAGAATTGAGCAGTTGGCGACCCGCCCGTCGGATGTACGCGCGCCAACGGAGCCAGCAACGATCCAGACTCCGGTTTCACGCGCGATGTCGGCGAACGCGGAGATCGCCGGATGCTTATCGGGCGCCGCTGACTGCGCGTGAACCTCCTCAGTGCGGTGATCCATCAGCGCCACATTTTCGGGCAAGGCGATAAGTTTGGCGCCCTCGCCTTCCGCCGCGCGGACCAACTCGCAAGCGCTGCGCAAATTCTCCGCCATATCCTGGCCGCTGCTTGGTTGAACGCAGGCCACCCGCACTTTGGTTGTCATGACAGCCCCAACATGCCGTCTAATCTCCCTGCTCGTTCAAGTGCAGCCAGCTCGTCGGAGCCGCCAATCGGTTCTCCATCGATGAGTATTTGCGGCACCGTGTAGCCGCCCGAGAGCGCCTCCATCTCGCGGCGCAATTCGGGTTTGCCCATCACACCGATATCAGTGAATGCCACGCCTTTGTTCTCAAGCAATCGCTTCGCTCGATGGCAATACGGACAAAATGGCGTTGTATAAAGAATAACTTCGGGCAAGTTCGCACCCCTTCGCTTTGGTTTCTAGCTTCATCATGTAGAACGATCCAGGGTTCGCGCAAGGGTCAATACGTCAACTCCCGCAGCGCCGCCGCGGAGTAGCGCCTGCACGCACGCCTCTACCGTCGCACCGGTGGTAATAACATCGTCCACCAGGAGGATAGTTTTGCCTCGCACCCGATCGGCATGGCGCTTGCGCAGACGGAACGCGCCTTTAACATTTGTGCGCCTCAAGTTTGCACTGAGTCTCGCCTGAGACTTCGTGGCGCGGGCGCGGACCAGTAAATCGGGAATCCACGCCGTGCCCGAATCTCGGCTTACCGTCGCCGCCAAAAGTGCCGATTGGTTGAAGCGCCGCGCCAGAAGCCGCCAACGATGAAGTGGCACGGGCACAATTAAATCTGCGTCCTGTAGCAGCTCCGCGCCGGCGCGCGACATCCAGCTGCCAAGAGCCGGCGCGATCCAGGTACGGTCAGCCATTTTCAAAGCGAGAAGGAGATCGCGGCCAACGCTGCGATAGAGAATCGCAGCGCGGGCGCGGCGATAAATCGGCGGCGTGCGGTAGCACGCGGCGCAGACAGCACCGGCTTCGGCCTCGATTTCGAAGGGCGTGCCGCAACAAGCGCAATAGGGTGCCACGATAAAGCTGACCTTACTCCAACATTCGGCGCACAGTCGCCCCGGCACGTCGACCGGCGCGTCGCAGGCCCCACAATGCGGCGGCAGAACCATGTTCATGCCGCCCCGCATCAGCGTGCGCACGACATAGCCGAATGTTGCGTTTCGAGCCATATCCAGAATCAAACTCCCGACAGCGGCCAGGTCAACGGCCATATCACTTTGCCGACTGTGCCTGCACATGTCATATAGCAGCCATGAATACGGCAACTTCAGGCAGCCCAGGCGGCGAGAAAGGCCCGTTCGACCGCGCACAATTGCGCCGGCGGCGCGATCGCGTAGCGGCTAACTTTGCTGCTCATTCCTTTCTGGCCCAGGAAGTCTCAGCAAGGCTCGCCGAGCGCCTTGGAGATATTAAACGGCGCTTTCCCTTAGCTGTGGAATTGGGTTGCCGAGGTGATTGCCTGGCAGCCGAATTATCCGGTCTAAACGGCATAGAGCGTCTCATCCAATGCGACCTCTCTCCGGCCATGGTCGCAAGTAGTTCAGGGTCCAATCGTGTCGTCGCGGACGAAGAGTGGTTGCCTTTTGCCGCCGCGTCGCTCGATCTCGTCATCAGCGCGCTCAGTCTCCATTGGGTCAATGACCTGCCGGGGGCGCTTATTCAAATTCGCCGCGCGCTTCGCCCAGACGGACTGTTTCTTGGCGCCATCTTCGGTGGTGACAGCCTGACTGAACTCCGTCAATCGTTGACCCGGGCGGAAAGTGAAGTCGAAGGCGGAATTAGCCCGAGAATTGCGCCCTTCGTCGAAATTCGCGATCTGGGCGCGCTTTTGCAACGCGCCGGCTTTGCGCTTCCAGTCGTCGACAGCGATACGATAAATGTCAGTTACCCCGATGCGCTCGCCCTGATGCGAGAACTACGTGGCATGGGAGAGAGCAATGTTCTGCGAGAACGCCGCATGGGCTTCACACGCCGGGGCACCATGTTGGCCGCAGTTGAGCATTACCGCCAGATGTTCGGCGACGACAGCGGCCGTATCCCGGCGACATTTCAAGTGCTGTATCTCGCCGGCTGGTGCCCGCATGAAAGCCAACAACAGCCGCTCAAACCAGGCTCCGGCGAAGTCAGCTTGAAGACGGCGCTGAGTGACCAGCAGGTGCCCGACTAACGGACCTTCTTTGCCGGCTGTACCTACAGCAAATCGCGCAACGCCGCGACAAGCGGCGCATCGGCTGGAGGCATCGGCCAGTCAGTGAGTTTGGACGGCCGCACCCATTTTAACTGCTGACCCTCGCGCCCGCGCGCGATACCGTTCCAAACGCGGCAAACATAGAGCGGCATCAGGAGATGAAATTCTTCATAATCATGCGACGCAAAACTGAGCGGCGCCAGGCAAGTATGCTCGACATCGATACCCAACTCCTCGTTCAATTCGCGAATTAGGGCCACTTCCGGCGTTTCGCCGTCGCGCAGCTTGCCGCCCGGAAATTCCCATAAACCTTCGAGATGTTTACCCTTTGGCCGTTGTGCAATTAGGACTCGGCCATCGGCATCGACCAGGGCGATGGCGGCAACCAGGAGAATGGGCTTTTGCCCGGCGCCGTCAGGAGCGGTAATCGGCATTGATATCGATATAGCGATGAGTCAAATCGCAGGTCCAAACAGTCGCCGCACCGTTTCCAACCGCAAGGTCAAGATCGATTTCGATGTCTCTGCCTCGCATATGGCGGGCTGCCTTGTCTTCTCTATAACTGGCCAGTTTCTTGCCGCCGCGTGCCACGGTCTGCCCACCAATGGCGATCACCATCTTCTCGACGCGAATGCGCTCGCCCGAGCGGCCGACGGCCATCACCAACCGCCCCCAGTTGGGATCGGCGCCGGCAATGGCTGTCTTCACCAGCGGTGAATTGGCCACCACTAGCGCGGCTCGCCGTGCCGCCGCGTCCGACGCAGCGCCGCCCACACGGACAGTCACAAATTTCTCAGCGCCCTCGCCATCGCGCACAATTTGCTGCGCGAGGTCCGTCATCACTTCCTGCAAGGCCGTGCGGAAGGCCTCGAGGCGAGAATCGCCTGCCCGTGTCACGGCAGGATGGTGTGCGCCCGCTCCGGTGGCGAACAGCAGGCAGGTGTCGCTCGTCGACGTATCGCCGTCGACGGTAATTGAATTGAAGGAACGGTCGTTTGCTGGGCGCAGAAGTGAATTCAGAACCCGTGCTGGCAATCGCGCATCGGTAAAGAGAAATGCCAGCATGGTCGCCATATTCGGCGCGATCATGCCAGAGCCCTTGGCAATCCCCGAGATCGTGACTGGCACGCCGTCTATCTTCGTCCGGCGCACCGCGCCTTTCGGAAAGGTATCGGTGGTCATGATCGCGCGCGCCGCATCTGGCCAAGCGGTTGGCGATAATTTTTCGGAAAGCGGCCGCAACGCCGTGGTTATTCGCTCCACTGGCAGCGCCTCCCCGATGACCCCGGTTGACGCGACAAAAATTTCGTTCGGCGAGGCGCCGAGAAGCCGCGCCGCCGCCTCGGCCGTGCGGCTGACAACCGCGTCCCCACTTCGGCCGGTAAAAACATTGGCGTTGCCGGAATTGACCACAAGTCCTCGCGCCTGGCCTTTAGGCAACAATTTTCGGCACCATTTCACTGGCGCACCCGGTGTTTGGGAACGCGTCAAAACACCGGCGACGCGTGTTCCTTTCGCGAATTCAGCGAGCAGCAAATCGTCCCGTCCTACGTACCGCACGCCGGCGGCTATGGCCGCCAGGCGCACACCGGCAACTGCCGGTAGGGTGGGAAATTTTTTTGGTGCTAGAGGTGACATGCCGCTCATGCGGGGGCCCTTACTACTTGCTCAGAATGAGTGCCTCAAGGGGCGACGGTCTCGCCGTCGAAAAAATCTTCATCCATCTCGAACAGCTCAATCTCGGCCTCTTGCCGCTCCTGCTTGGCGGCATCGGATACTAGGCGGTCGGCGATTTCGGCGCGCAGCTTTTGTTCGACCTGACTGAATTCTGGCGGCTCCGGAATTCGCCGCTCCGAAGCCGTAATGACGTGCCAACCGAACGAAGTTTTTACCGGCTCAGAAATCCCGCCGTCTTCCAGCGCAAAGGCGGCTTCGGCGAATTCGGGCACCACTTGCTCACGGCGAAGGAAGCCTAACGCGCCGCCCTGAGGTGCAGACGGCCCGACCGAGTATCGCCGCGCGGTCGCCGAAAAGTCAGCGCCCGATTTCAATTCTGCGACGACCTCTTGGGCTTCTGCCTCGGTGGCGACGAGGATATGACTGATGTTCGTTTCTTCGGCCTTGGGAAAATTTTCCAGGAACTTCTGGTATCCCTCCTGCAACAGATCTTCATCGAGATACTTCCCGACAATGTCGCGCGCATAATAATCATGGGCAAGGCGCATGGCATAGAAGTCGACTCGCGCGGAAATTCGCGGATCCTTTTTCAATCCAGATTCGGCACCTTTGGCAGACAGCAATTTAATATCGATCAACTGGTTGCGAATCAGGGGAAACAACTGATCGGGCGGGAGGTTGCGAAACTGCGCAGGCAGAAGCTCCAATGCCAGCAATATTTCGGTTCGGGTTATGGTTTCGCCGTTTACGGTCGCGGCCACGGGACTGTCGTCCGCAGCCAAAGCGGAATGCCAGCTCGCCACGAGAATAAGCACCGCGACAGCGATTGACGCGAGCCAGCGCGCGCCAACGTGGCTAAATCCGGACAATATCATATGAATTCCCCATGCCATGCGATGACGGCTGCCCGACGCGCCGCCAAGCTGGGCTTAAACCATATCGCCTAAATTCACACAACCTGTCTAGTGCCCCTAGTATCTCGACCGGCAGGGCCGTTGACACTGTCCCGCAGCGCGCTTATCTCTCAAGAGCGGGCTGATCGCGGTCGCGCTAATCTAGACTGATTTCGAGGTCATCCCATGATGCGGGGATTGACGCGCCGAATTTTCGGCACGGCAAATGAGCGTGTGGTCAAGGCCTACGCCAAGCAAGTCGACGCTACCAACAGCCTCGAAGCGGGGTTGGAGGCGCTCTCGGATGAGGCGTTGCGCGCCCGCACGGGTGAGCTGCGGGAGCGCCTTGCCAAAAAGCCGGATTTGGAAGCCATTCTTCCAGACGCTTTTGCCACCGTACGAGAAGCCGCAAAACGCACCCTCGGCCAACGCCATTACGATATGCAGTTGATCGGCGGCATGGTTTTGCATGAGGGCCATATCGCTGAAATGGCGACTGGCGAAGGCAAAACGCTTGTGTCGACGCTTCCGGTTTATTTGAACGCGCTTCAGGGCAAGGGCGTGCACATCATCACCGTAAACGATTATCTCGCCCAACGCGACGCCGCCTGGATGGGCGCGATCTACGAATTTCTCGGCATGAGCGTCGGCTGCATCGTGCACGGCCTCAACGACGATTCACGCCGCGACCAATATCGACGCGATGTCACTTACGGCACCAATAACGAATTCGGTTTTGACTATTTGCGCGACAATATGAAATTCACGCTGGAAAGCATGGTGCAGCGAGAATTCAACTTTGCGATCGTCGATGAAGTGGACAGCATCTTGATCGACGAATCGCGTACGCCGCTAATTATCTCGGGTCCTGCCGAGGATCATTCGGAAATGTATCAAAACGCCGATACCCTCATCCCCCACCTCACCGAAGATGATTTCGAAATCGACGAAAAGGCACGCGCGACAACGCTCACCGATGTCGGCACGGAGAAAGCCGAAAAACTGCTTGAGGAACAGGGCCTTCTGAAAAGCCCCAATCTCTATGACATCGAAAATATCTCGGTCGTGCATCACGTCAATCAGGCGTTACGTGCCCATAAGATGTTTGAACGCGACAAGGACTACATCGTCAAAGACGGTCAGGTCATCATTATTGACGAGTTTACCGGCCGCATGATGCCCGGTCGGCGTTTTTCCGATGGTCTGCATCAGGCCCTCGAAGCCAAGGAACAGGTTTCCGTCCAAAACGAAAACCAAACTCTGGCCTCAATCACCTTTCAAAACTATTTCCGCATGTACCCCAAGCTCGGTGGCATGACCGGCACTGCGGCGACGGAAGCGTCCGAGTTCGCCGATATTTACAAGCTCGAGGTCACGCAGATTCCGACCAACAAGCCCGGCGTGCGAGCAGACAATGACGACGAGGTCTATCGCACCGCCAACGAAAAATGGAAGGCGGTCATCGCCCGTGTCGAAGTCAGCCGTATGGCGGGTCAGCCGGTTTTGATCGGCACCACCAGCATCGAAAAATCGGAGTTGCTATCCGGAATGATGAAGGAGAAAGGGATCGAGCATAGCGTCCTCAACGCGCGCTACCACGAGCAAGAGGCTGGCATAATCGCCCAGGCCGGTGGTATCGGCGCGGTGACCATTGCGACAAACATGGCCGGACGTGGCACCGATATCCAACTCGGCGGCAACGTCGATTTTCGCATTCTCGGCGAGCTTGCCGAAGAAGAGGATGCCGCCAAGCTTGAAGGAGAGCGCGACCGCATCCGCGCCGAAGTGGCGACAGAGCGGGAAAAAGTTCTAGCCGCGGGCGGGCTCCTCATCATCGGCAGTGAACGCCATGAGGCACGGCGCATCGACAATCAGTTACGCGGCCGTGCCGGGCGCCAAGGTGATCCAGGCGCGTCGGTATTCTTCCTCTCCCTCGAAGATGATTTGTTGCGCATTTTCGGTTCCGAGCGGATGGATTCGATGCTTTCCAAACTCGGCCTGAAGGAAGACGAAGCCATAATCCACTCGTGGATCAACAAAGCCCTGGAAAAGGCCCAGCAGAAAGTCGAGGCACGCAACTACGAGATCCGCAAAAATCTACTCAAGTTCGACGATGTCATGAACGATCAGCGCAAAGTGATTTATGAACAACGTAAGGATTTGATGCGCGTTGAGGATGTCTCCGAAACCGTCGCCGGCATGCGTCACGAGGTGATTGAGGACATTGTTGACGACAATATCCCGGAAAAGGCTTACGCCGAAGAATGGGATGTCGAAAAGCTGACGGAGGACTGCCAGCGCCTGCTCAACCTAGATCTGCCGATTAAGGAATGGGCTTCGGAGGAAGGTATTGCGGACGAGGAGATACGTGAGCGAATTACCGATGCATCGAATCGCCAAGCGGCGGCAAAGATAGCGAAATACGGCAGCGAAATGTGGCACATGGCCGAGAAGAGTCTTTTGTTGCAGATTCTCGACCAGACATGGAAAGATCATCTGCTGACGCTAGACCATTTGCGCCAGGGCATCGGGCTACGCGCCTATGCGCAGCGTGATCCGTTGAATGAATACAAGCAGGAAGCGTTCAGCATGTTTGAAACCATGCTTTCAGGCCTCCGCGAACAAGTTACCCAGCTGCTGACCCATGTTGACCTGCGTCTCAACGAAGAAGATCAAGGAGCGCTACAGCCGCGCCCGCAGGAAGTCCATGAAACTCGAGAGGACCCTGCCTTTGCGGGCATGGCGCCCGCTTCTGCACCGGAAATTACGGACGATTCAGACGCTTTCCCACTGCCGCCCGCTATGAGCGACGAAGAGATTCTCGCCGCCGAAGCCAAACTTGGCACCATGCGCCACGCGGAATTCGATAAGGACGACCCCTCTACATGGGGCCGGACGGGCCGCAACACGCCCTGCCCCTGTGGCTCGGGAAAAAAATTCAAACAGTGCCATGGAAATTTAACTTAGGCGCCGAAGAGTGCTATTAACTGAGACCTATTTTTCCAATCTCAAGAAATTTTTCGCGACGCTTGGCGCGCAGTTCCGCACCACTTAACGGCTTCAAACCGTCCAATGCCTTTTCCAACGCATCACCCAAAGCAGCAATGGCGGTTGCTGGCGAGCGATGCGCGCCACCGACGGGTTCGGCGACAATTTCATCGACGACCGCCATTTGGTACAGATCCTGCGCAGTCATTTTTAGCGCATCAGCGGCTTCTTGAGCGTGCTCAGAATCTCGCCACAGAATGGCGGCGCAGCCCTCGGGCGTAATCACCGAATACGTTGCGTGTTCCAGCATCAAGACTCGGTTCGCCACAGCCAGAGCAATAGCGCCGCCCGAACCTCCTTCGCCGATGATGGCGCTTACGAGAGGGGTGCGGAGATCGAGGCAAGTCTCGATACTGCGGGCAATGGCTTCAGCCTGTCCGCGCTCTTCAGCGCCAACGCCAGGATAAGCCCCAGGCGTATCGATCAAAGTCACAACGGGCAGAGAAAATCGTTCCGCCAAGCGCATTAGGCGCACGGCCTTGCGGTAGCCTTCTGGATTGGCCATTCCGAAATTGTGGCGCATCCGGCCTTCGGTGTCGGCGCCTTTTTCGTGACCGATTACCATTAGCGCACGCCCACGAAAGCGCCCAAGCCCACCGATGATGGCACGGTCCTCGGCAAAATTGCGGTCCCCCGCCAGTGGAGTGAAATCCTCGATCAGCGCGCTCACATAGTCCGAAAAGTGCGGCCGAAGCTGGTGACGGGCGACCAGTGATTTCTGCCAAGGCGAGAGGCGGCTATAAGTTTGCCTCAAGATGCGGTCCACACGACCCTGAAGGCGGGACACCTCCTCGAGGATATTCACACCGCTGCCGTCGCTTAAATGGCGCAGTTCGTGAATCTTGCCTTCGATCTCGGCTATCGGTTTTTCGAAATCCAAGTAGCTGCTCATCTTCGTGGTATTTTCGTTTTCCGTTGCATTTTCTTGGGCCATCAAACTACGCCATTTTGCATTGTCACGCCAAGCCGTGCGGTCACTAGTGCCCGGCGCCGGCCAAGGGATGGTGATTGCGCACCACCGCTTTTAATCGGTCATCCAATATGTGGGTATAGATTTGCGTGGTTGAAATGTCCGCATGGCCTAGCATTTTCTGCACGGCCCTCAAATCTGCGCCGTTTGCCAGCAGATGGCTGGCGAAGGCGTGGCGCAAGACATGCGGCGAAACTTTCTCCGGCGGCAGGCCAGACTCTATCGCCAATTCCTTTAAAACTTGCGCGAATCGATGGCGCGTCAAATGCCTGCCGCGCGATGGAAAAAGCCATTTCGAGTGCCCCGCTTTGCCGGTATGCAGCTCCCTGAGCGGCACATATTCGGCGAGCGCGGCTTCCGCAGGTTGCCCCACGGGAACGATGCGCTCCCTGCCTCCCTTGCCGCGCACCAGCAGGCATTTGCGCCCTTCAATAACATTCTCAAACGGCAATTCCACCAGTTCGGAGACGCGCAACCCGGTCGCATAGAGCAGTTCCACCAACGCCAACAAACGGACGGCATCGGCGTGCGCGCGGGCGCTACCAGTATTCTCCGCCAACCGAAGTCGGGCGGCATCCAAAAGCTGGGCAACCTGATTCTCGCTGAGTATTTTTGGAAGCGGCCGGCCCAGCCGTGGCCCCTCGATTGTCGCGCATGGGTCGTCAGCGCGCAGTTCTTCGGCTTGCAAAAAGCGGTAGAATTGCCGGAGCGCGGAGAGACGCCGCGCAGCCGTCCGCGGCGCAAGACCGTTTTCTGAGAGTTCCGTCAGAAAGGCCCGCACCGCAGCGCCGTCGGCGCCGGCCAAATCTGATCCGCGCAAATTTTGCGAAGCTCCAAACTGTTCGATATCCCGCCTATAGCCGTCAACGGTATGTGCGGCCGCGCCACGTTCGGAGAGCAGCATTTCCAAAAACAATTCGAGTGCACGCGCATCGTCTATCCCCAGCGGCCGCGCCGTGCCATACGAATTTTCAATTGCGCTCGGATGCTTCACGCCGCGCGTATCGTCAGTTGCGCTCAGACGTTTCACGCCGCGCGTTGTAGCCATCACAAACCGCCCGCCAACGCGGCCTCTACAGCTATCGCCTGAGCGTCCCGGTCGAGACCGACAGCGCGCAACCCGACGATCGTTTCTCCCAATGTGACTAGACCGGAATTTTCCGGACCGCCCGCACCCAAACCGAGCAACGCCAGCAGAACCGCCTCACCCAGACGTTGGTCCGAAGCGGCAGCCCGCAAGGCGTGGCGCAAGGCTGGTGATGCGACGGCGCTGGGCTCGCTCAGCGGCCCGGCGAGCAGGGCGTCCCATTGTTCGGGAGAAACCTTCCGGCCCAATGCTGCGAGCAATGTGAGCATCAGCCCGCCCCGGCTATGCGCCTCGGGGTCCAACGCTCCGCCCTGTGACTCCCACCACGCTGTCAACATTCCGGGGTCGACATTTGAATCCTTCCCGGTTGAATCCTTCCCGGTCAGAGCAATCAACGGCCACAAATCGACGGCCGCCTGTCTGGCCTCGTGATCCGCGCCTCGCCCAGCGACCGCCACATCAAACCAGCGGCGCGCTTCCTCCCAGCGGCTGGCGGCAAAATACGCGCGCCCGGCTTCTGCGGCAAACCAGGCGAATTCCCGCGTCACCGGCAGCTCTTGGATGGCTGGCAGCAAAACACGCGCCATGGTCGGGAAACGTGCTTCTTCCTTGGCGCGCTGCAAGGCAATGCCCACGGCTTCTGCGCGCGCAGTCGGCACGCTCTCGTTGAGAATGGCCTGGTACAGCATTGCCCGGGCCAGCGGCCCGTTTGCTTGCGCGCTGTATTCGATCGGATTTGCCCTTTCCTCCAGAGTGAAAGGCACGATCGCATAAAGCGCGGCAACGCTGGCGGCAGGCAGCGCGCCGACGGCCTCCGCCTGTTCCGCGGCCAACAAGCGGATCTGGATGTCGCTGTCCGAAGCGCCGGCGATAAAGCGCAGAAGTGCGGGATTGGCGACATCGACGGCGTTTATCGGCGCGTCAACCCCCAAAACACGTAACATCGAAACCAACATCGGGGTCGGGTTCGGCAAGGAGTCCAGTTCCGCCTCGCCATACCCGTTCATTGCCTGAATCAGCGTGACGAAGGCAGCGTCTGGCGCGTAACCGCTCTCACGCAGCAAATCCAGGCCGAGATTAGCGGCCTCGGTTTCCTGGTTTTTACTTTGGCAAAAAATCAGGGCGCGCTGCCAATACGGGTCTGGCGAGAGATCAACGTGTGCGCGCGCCTGTTGGCAAGCGCCGCTGAAATCGAGTTGGAGGAACATCCGATCAATATCGTAGCGCGCGAGCACTTCCTCGAAATTTTCGCTCGGTGCGGCCTGCAGAAGAGCGATTGCGGCGTCATACTCTCCCATGCGTGCCAGCACTTCTGCACGCAGGCGAATCAGTTCGCTCCGTTCCGCACCTTCGCTGCGCGGTGCTTTTCCCCGCGAGAGCAGCAACCTTAATGCCGCCGAACGCATTGCTGGAGAACGCGCCTCGACAGGCAGTCGCGGCAGAAGAAGCGTTAAGATATCGTACCGCGTTCGCAACCACAGCGATTCCGGAAAACCGCCTGATTGCTCGTTCAACAACCCAACGTCATCGGCATTAATTTCCCCCAAGGTGCCGACCTCAACTTGATCGTTGTCGTTTTCCACTGTTCGTTCAGGCGCCGTAAAATTCTCGACGTCCCAGAGAAACGGCGGGTCAGCTACTACCGGCGACGGCAAAATTTCGGCCGGCGCAACGATTTCTTCCAAAGGCACCAATCTAATTGGGGCATCCGAATCCGCCGTCTGCGCTGCTGCTGAGCCCCAGGCGGCAATCAACAACGCGGCCGCACAGAGTCCCCACAGCGGCATCGCGGCATACCTCGATTGTCGCTTATTTTTCGAATCGCGCATCGGGTACAACCTTTTCGATCGGACCGGTAGGCGGCGGAATATCCCAGGTCAAAAGAAAGGCGAGACCTCCGCCAATTGCTAAAATCACCAGCAACAATATGATTCGCGTATAAAATCCCATACAGCTCGCCGTTCACTCCGCCGAAATCCGCCGGGGCGTCGATCACGCTCCAGTTTGTGCTACCGCCAAAAATGACTATTTTGCGATAATCTATTTGTTCATGGCAATTGTAAGGCAGTTTAATGACCGCCTCGTACGGCAGCAACATTTGCAACAAGGAACGGCGCGCCCTCAAGGGCAATTCATACACAGTTTCAGGCTGATGCGGATATGAACGCGGCCAATGCAGACCCAGCGTTTGACCGCTCGATCGTTCTTGTCGGCCTGATGGGATCGGGCAAGAGCGCCATCGGTCGGCGTTTGGCGGCTCGAATCGGAATGAATTTCGTGGATGCGGACTCGGAAATCGAGGAAGCGGCGGGCCTCTCCATTACCGATATTTTCGAAGTGCATGGTGAACCGGCATTTCGCGACGGCGAACGGCGCGTTATCGCACGGCTCTTGTCCAAGCCTCCTCATGTCTTGGCCACGGGCGGCGGCGCCTTCATTGATCCTGAGACGCGCAAGCGAATTAAGGAGTGCGCCTACTCCATATGGCTGCGCGCGGATTTCGACGTCCTGTTGCGACGCGTCTCACGCCGTGACAACAGGCCGCTCCTGAAGGTAGAGAACAAGGAAGAAGTCTTGCGCCAGCTCATCGAAGAGCGCTATCCCATTTACCAAGAAGCAGATATCATCGTGCAAAGTCAGGACGGACCACATGAGGAAACCGTCAACGATGTTATTGCTGCCTTGAAGCGCCTCATTGAAGGCGAGCAGAGTGACGCAGATGCCGCTAAACCTTCAAACTTAGCCACCTAAATATAGCCAATTAGAGAAATATCGTGAGTGCAAGTGAATCGGAGCCCGACAGTAGGGCGCAATCCTCCGAGTTGGTTCATGTGGCTCTTGGCGCGCGCAGTTATGACATCCTTGTTGGCGATGGACTGTTATCTGACGCCGGCGACCAAATTGCGCCGCTACTCGCGCTGCCGAGAACTATCCTGGTTTCTGACGAAAATGTCGCGCCGCTATATCAGAATCGGGTCGTGGAATCTCTCGGCCGGCACGGTATAGATTGCGATAGCATCGTCCTGGCACCCGGCGAAGGAAGCAAAAGTTTCGCGAGTTTTGAGGCGTTGCTCGAACGTCTACTCGCCACCCGGGCGGAGCGCGGGTTGACGCTGCTGGCTTTGGGCGGCGGTGTGATCGGCGACCTCGCGGGATTCGCCGCCAGTGTTCTCCTTCGCGGCATAGACGTTATCCAGCTTCCGACGAGCTTGTTGGCGCAGATCGACAGCTCGGTCGGCGGCAAGACCGGCATCAACAGCCGCCATGGCAAGAACCTTATCGGGAGTTTTCACCAGCCGCGCCTTGTATTGGCCGATACCGGCGCCCTAGACAGCTTGCCGCCGCGCGAACTAGCAGCGGGATATGCTGAGATGGTTAAGTACGGCTTGATTGACGACCCGGACTTCTTCGTTTGGCTCGAAGAGAATGGCAGCCGGATCGTGACTGGGGACGGCGCCGCCCGCCGGCACGCCATCGCCCACTGCTGCCGCGCAAAGGCGCGCATAGTTTCGCAAGATGAACAGGAGAACGGCCGCCGCGCGCTTCTCAATTTGGGTCATACGTTTGCCCATGCGTTTGAAGCGGAATGTGGGTATGGCGATGCGCTGTTGCACGGCGAAGCGGTCAGCATCGGCATGGTGCTGGCCTTTCGTCTTTCGCACAGCCTCGGCCTGTGCGGCGAAGCGGATGTTGCGCGCGTCTCCGCCCATCTGGCGGCGCAAGGCCTTCCCACTGAGGCAGCGCAACTGCCACTCGCAGCGCGCCGACGGGAAGCGTTGATGCAGCATATGAGCCATGACAAGAAGATTAAAGACGGGCGCCTGCATTTGATATTGGCGCGCGGTATAGGCGGTGCTTTTGTCGCCGGCGACGTCGAGCCACAAGATATTTCGGCTGCCTTGGACGACTTCCTGAGCGCCACGAGCAGCACATGATTAACTATTACGGAAATACGACAACGGCATTATGAGCACCGGACAAATGATCACCGTCGCGGCGATCGCTCTGCTGATTCTGCTTTCCGGCTTTTTTTCCGGCTCGGAGACCGCCGTCACCGCGGCGTCGCGCGCGCGGCTTCACCATCTCGAAAAGCAAGGCAATAGGCGCGCCCAGATGATCGGCAAGCTGATGCGCAAGCGCGAACATTTCATCGGTTCGATCCTACTGGGCAATAATGCCGTCAATATTCTCGCTACGGCGCTTTCCACCAGCCTGCTGATATCCGTCGCGGGAGAGGTCGGCGTGTTTTACGCTACCGCCGGCCTCACGCTGATAATTCTGATTTTCGCCGAAGTGCTGCCCAAGACCTATGCCATCCGCAACGCCGATCAAGTCGCGCTCGCCATGGCGCCAATCCTTGTCGCGCTGGTGTGGTTGTTGACGCCTGCCGTGCTGGCGGTGCGCGGCATCGTCTACGTTACGCTTATGCCTTTCGGCGCCCACAAAGTGACCGATAACAAAGACGAAGCGGAAGAAGAGTTGCGTGGTGCGATCAGCCTGCAAGCCGAGGAAGGCGGCGTGATCAAGCATGAGCACGACATGTTGCACGGCATCCTGGATCTCGACGATGTTGCGGTCGGCGAAGTCATGACTCACCGCAACAATATGGCGATGATCGATGTGAAAGCGCCTGTGCGCGCTATTCTTGACCAGGCAGTGGAAAGCCCGTTCACTCGGATACCGCTGTGGCGCGATGATCCCGAAAACATTGTTGGGATTCTCCACAGCAAAGACCTTCTGCGCGCTATGCAGGGCTATTGGAATAATATTGAGGCGGTAGAAATCGAAAAGGTGCTGACGCCGCCATGGTTCGTGCCTGAAACAACCAGTCTTCGAGAGCAACTCAATGCATTTCGCGAGCGCCGGGCGCACTTCGCCCTGGTCGTCGACGAATATGGCTCCCTCATGGGCCTGGTTACGCTGGAAGATATATTGGAGGAAATCGTCGGCGACATTGTGGACGAACACGATATCACGCTGCGCCATACGGTCGCGCGCTCAGATGGTTCTGTCCTGGTGGCCGGCGATACGACGATCCGAGACCTTAACCGCCGTTTTGAGTGGAACCTACCGGACGAGGAAGCGGCGACGATCGCCGGACTGGCTCTTCATGTGGCGCAGCAGATCCCGCAGATCGGCGAGCTTATCGAGCTGGACGGCTTTACCTTAGATATCCGCGAGCGACAGAAAAACCGCATTACTTCGGTTCGCGTGATTCCGTCGCAAAGCAGGCCCAAGGATTCCGGAGACCATGAATAGGCGCTGCGCCGCGCCATGATTCTGGAACTCTTCAACACCATTTTTCCGGTCGTTGCTTGTGCCGGACTAGGCTATCTCTGGGCGCGCTTCGACCAACCCTTTGACACCCACATCGTGACCCGGCTTGTGGGGCATATCGGTGCGCCCTGCCTCATATTTTCGACCATGGTCGGCATCCAAGGCATGTCCGGCCAAATTGCGGAAATGGCGTTGAGCGCTGTGGCCGTACTCTTGGCCTTCGCCGCCGTTGCTGCGACCATTTTGTATTTTGCCAAACTACCGATGCGCACCTATTTGGCGCCGGTGACCTTTCCCAACGCCGGCAACATCGGCCTGCCGCTCTGCCTATTCGCCTTCGGCGATGAGGGATTGGCGCTCGGCATTGGGTTTTTCGCGATCTCGTCCTCTGCCCAGCTGATTTTCGGCCAATGGCTGTTCTCCGGCCTGCCCACACCGGTGCCCCTACTCAAGGCACCGATTCCTTACGCGGTCGCGATCGGCGCCATTTTTCTGGCCACCGACACTCAGCCGCCCGAATTCATCTACAACACCACCGAATTGCTCGGCGGCTTCGCCATTCCATTGATGACCTTTACCCTCGGCGTATCGCTCGCAAAGCTAAAAGTGGTGCGATTTAGCCGCAGCCTGGCGCTCTCGCTCTTGCGCCTTGGGATGGGCGCCGCCGGTGGATTCGGGTTTGCCGAACTATTCGGCTTTGAGGGCATGGAGCGCGGTGTGTTGATAATTCAATGTTCAATGCCGGTCGCAGTCTTCAACTATTTGTTCGCCACCTATTACAACCGCGATCCAGAAGAGGTTGCCAGCCTCGTGGTGCTTTCTTCCACCCTCGCTTTCCTTCTCATGCCGCTCTTGATATATGCAGTGCTCTAGCACTCTCACCATTCGATCACCCAAACTGAAGTAAGAGGCCGACATGCCGCTCAGCGCGCCAGCAGCGAGAGAATCCATGCATAGACGCCAGATCGACTGCCGGGGCTACCGGCGGGAAGACGGCCTGTGGGATATAGAGGCGCACCTCACCGACGTTAAGTCCTATGAAATCGAGAGTTACTGGCGCGGCAAGGTGGCACCGGGTGAACCGGTACACGACATGTGGGTGCGTCTAACCGTTGACGATGATTTGTGCATCCAGGGCATCGAAACGGCCTCCGATGTAACACCCTACGAGCCCTGTTCGAGCGTTGCAGAAAACTTTCAAGCGCTGGTCGGGCTGCGAATCGCGCCGGGTTGGGTTCGCCAAATCAAATCACGGGTCGGCGGCATAAAAGGATGCACCCATCTCAGGGAACTGATGGGCGTGCTTGCCACGGTAGCGTTTCAGACCATTTTCCCGTTGCGCGAAAAGGAGCTGATGGCGGCGGGCGATCGCAAACCACCGATGCTCAACAGCTGCCTCGCATGGGCTTCAGACAGTCCAGTAGTGAAAGTACAATATCCGAGTTGGTATACGGGAGATTAGCAAGCAGACGATGACCGAACAGGACGAGCATATTAGCCTCTCAAAGACTGCGCTGTTGGTGATCGACGTTCAGATGGCGTTTGTGCATCGCGACGAATCAGGTGTTCCTCGCACCACGCCGATGGCGGAGAACAATATTCGCCGCCTCCTAGATTGGTTCCGCGAAGCTGGCGGAAAGACCATCCACATCCATCACCATTCGCATCAGAAGGGCTCACCCTTCACCGCCGGTCTCCCGGGAGCCGTTGTGCAAGCATTTGCCAAGCCTGCGCCAGGCGAAGCTGTCTACATCAAGCATGTCAACAGCAGCTTTATCGGCACGGGCCTGGAGAACGACCTCCGCCGCGATGGCATCGAGCACCTCATTCTCTGCGGCGCGACCGCCAATCAGTGCGTCGAAACAACAGCCCGGATGGCCGGAAACCTTGGCTTCAACACGCTATACGTGGCCGATGGCGTCTGGGCCTACGGATGCATTGGGCCGGACGGCCAAGAGCACAGTGCTGATGAGATTTTATCTGTTACGATCAGTAACTTACATGGCGAATTTGCCACTGTACATTCGACCGCCGACGTATTGGACCTGCTGCGCCGATGACTGTCTCAGGCGACCCTCTGAATACCCGCACTAAGAATCCTCAACCGGCGTCAGTGTGGTGAGCGCCAAAGCGTGGATGTCGCTTTTCATTTCATCGGCGAGAAGACGATAAACGAGTCGCTGGCGCTCGATGCGGCTCATCCCTTCAAAAATTGCGCTAACGACAGTCACGTTGAAATGACTTTCACCTTCGGGCCGAGCGCCAGCATGGCCGTGATGGCGCGCCGATTCGTCCTTGATTTCGAGCCTTACCGGCGCTAGATGCTCATCTAATTTGGTTTCAATCGCCTGGGCAACCCGCATATTTCCCTCTTCATGCCATGATTTAGGCTTGGTAAATCGAATTTGGTAGGCGCACTCGCAACGGCAACGCCTCGCCTTTACTCACCACAGAGCAGACGGCATACTTATTCGATGAAGGTCTTCGAAGGCAACCATCGCACACGACCGGGGAAACCAGAGCCTCCGTCTGAGCACATGTGTGAGTATCCGGCTTGCGCCGAGCGCGCGCCGCACCGCGCGCCGCGGGCGCCCCACGATTTGCGCAGCTATCGTTGGTTCTGCCTCGATCACGTACGCGAATATAACCGCGCGTGGAATTTCTTCGAGGGCTGGTCGCGATTGGACATCGAGCACTTTCAGCGCGATGACGTCACCGGCCATCGCCCGACATGGCCGGTTTATGTCAAGCGCCCGTTGCACGAGGAAATGGACGATTTAGAGAATATTTTCCATAACTTCTCGAGCGACTGGTTTGGGGCGGAGAAGCAAAAAAATGGAGACAAAAATGAGGGTGGGAAAAAGCTCTCGGCGGCCGACATGGATACTCAACGCGCTTGCGCCACTCTCAATCTCGAACTCGGATTCGATCGCGTAAAATTGCGTAGCCGCTACATGGAGTTAGCCAAAAAACACCATCCCGATATGAATGGTGGTAGTAAAAAATCGGAAGAGTTGTTGAAATCGATCAACCTGGCCTATACGTATCTTTTGAACCAGGTCTCTGACACTGCACACGCGCCGCAGCCGCGGCGAGCCTCCCCTCGGAAGGGACAATAAATGGCCTCTCAAGAGCAACTGGGTGACGCGCCCAAATTAAGCGATCGCCTTCCCGACATCATGGTTTCGGTGCGTCAAACATTTGGCATCGATAACGACATGGAAGTACCGGCATTCTCTGAGCCAGAAGAGCATGTCCCGGTTGTCGATCCTGCCTATCACTTTAACTATGATACCACTCTCAGCCTGCTGGCCGGGTTCGCGCACAATCGGCGTGTCATGGTCCAAGGCTATCACGGCACCGGCAAATCAACCCATGTCGAGCAGGTGGCCGCGCGCCTAAATTGGCCGTGCATTCGGATAAATCTGGACAGCCATATCAGCAGAATTGATCTCGTGGGCAAGGACGCGATCGTCATTAAAGACGGCAAGCAGGTAACTGAGTTTCGCGAAGGCATCCTGCCCTGGGCGCTGCAAAACCCGGTAGCCATTTGCTTTGACGAATATGACGCTGGCCGGCCCGATGTGATGTTCGTCATCCAACGAATCTTGGAAGTCGATGGCAAGATGACGCTATTGGATCAGAACAAAGTAATCCATCCGCATCCTGCCTTCCGCATTTTTTCGACCACCAACACGGTTGGCCTCGGCGACACCACCGGGCTTTATCATGGCACCCAACAAATTAACCAGGGGCAAATGGACCGGTGGAATCTCGTCACCACACTCAATTACCTGCCGCATGACGAAGAAGTGCAGATCGTGCAGTCCCAGGTGCCCGTCTACGATAATGACGAGGATCGCAAGATCGTTGATGCCATGGTTGAAGTCGCCGATCTGACGCGCTCTGGGTTCATGTCGGGTGATATCTCGACGGTGATGTCGCCGCGAACAGTTATACATTGGGCCGAGAACGCGAAAATATTCCATGATATCGGCTTTGCCTTCCGCGTGACGTTCGTGAACAAGTGCGATGAGATGGAACGCGCGGCTGTGGCGGAATATTACCAGCGCTGCTTTGGTAAGGAGCTACCCGAATCGGCGGTGCCGACACCGCCCGTAAGTTGAAGGGTCTTCCTTGACCGCGAAAGAAGAAAATCCAGTCGAGCGGTTTCAACGCGCCGTGAGCTGTGCTGTGCGCGCCATCGCCGGGAAATCCGGCGAAGAATTGGCAGTCACGTTCGACTCCGATACGCCGCAGTTGAGCGGCGAAAGCGTTCAACTGCCCTTCCCGGCGCGCGACCTCAACGCACTTGATATCGAGATGGTGCGCGGCTCAGCAGATTCTCTTGCTCTGCGATTGCGCTATCACGACCCGAAGGCGCATCGCCGTGTCCAGCCCCGCGGCAAGAGCGCCCGCGCGATTTTTGAAGCTGTGGAGCAGGCGCGAATCGAATGCCTTGGCGCCCGACGCTTCGCCGGCGTTGCCGCCAACCTCAGTTCGGCTCTTGAGCAGCGCAGCCGCCTCAAGGATTATGATCAACTATCCAGCCCGGAAGAAGCACCGATTGCCGACGCAATTGGCGCTCTGGTACGCGAGCGCCTGCACGACCAGCCGTTGCCGGCAGCAGCGAAGCATTTGGCGGATCTTTGGCGCCCCTGGTTCGAAGATAAAGCAGGAAAGCTCCTTTTTGATTTGGCGAAAAATGCCGACGACCAAGAAGCATTCGGCAAACTTATCCGCGAAATGATTGAGGATTTCGACATCGAGGATGACGAGATTGAGGAAGGCGACGATTCGGAAGCGGAAGCCTCGCCGGATTCTTCTGAAGGCTCGGATTCTGACGATAGCGGCGCGGCCGAGGGCGGCGAGCAATTGGACGGCGACAGCAGCGCCGACGCCGACGCGGAAATGGGCGAAGATGCCGAGGCGAGCGATGCTTCCGACAGCGACGCCGACGCCATGGCAGGTGACGGAGATGATGAATCGGACGAGGGTGGCCGCCGCCGTATGTTGCCCGGCGATGGACCGGACGGAGAACGAGGCCCGATCTATACCAGTTACACCTCAGAATTCGACGAAGTGGTCAATGCCTCCGACCTCTGTGACATAGAGGAATTGGGACGTCTGCGCGCGCAGCTCGATCAGCAACTTTCCCAACTTCAAGGCGTCATCGGGCGCCTCGCCAACCGCTTGCAACGTCGACTGATGGCCCATCAAGTCCGCGCCTGGGAGTTTGACCTTGAAGAAGGTCTATTGGATGCCGGTCGTCTCGCCCGCATCATCACGCAACCGCTCCATCCCCTTACCTACAAGACTGAAAAGGAGATGCGCTTTCGCGACACGGTGGTGACGTTGTTGATCGACAATTCCGGCTCTATGCGCGGCCGCCCAATCTTGGTCGCCACAATGTGTGCCGACATTCTGGCGCGCACACTGGAACGTTGCGGCGTCAAAGTTGAGATATTGGGATTTACTACGCGTGCCTGGAAAGGCGGGCAAGCGCGTGAGCGCTGGCTTGCCCAGGGCCGCCCACGCAATCCTGGCCGCCTCAACGACCTGCGACATATTGTATATAAGAACGCCGATGAACCGTGGCGCCGCGCCAGAAAAGGCCTCGGACTCATGCTGCGCGAAGGCCTATTAAAAGAAAATATCGACGGCGAGGCGCTGTTGTGGGCGCATGAGCGATTGATTGGCAGGATGGAAGAACGCCGCGTCATCATGGTGATTTCAGACGGCGCACCGGTGGATGACAGCACCCTTTCGGTCAACCCGCGCAATTATCTCGAGCGCCATTTGCGCTCCGTCATTCAATGGATCGAGGTTTCGTCACCTGTTCAGCTGCTCGCGATCGGCATCGGCCACGACGTGACGCGCTATTACCAGCATGCAGTGACCATTACCGATGCGGAGCAACTGGGCGGTACGATGACGGAAAAACTGGCCGAATTGTTTGAAGAAGAATCGAGTCGGCCAAACCCAAGCAGCGGCCGACGCCGTTTGGCGAGCTAAGCCGCTAAAAGACTGCCCTACTTGCGAATCTTTTTCACGCTTTTGCTTATGACTGGGGACCGGAACTTGCTCCGCGGGCGTCGTCGCCAAAGCCGTATAACCTGCGGCAATTGTCCCACATGATCTTCTTTTTCGATTCTAGTCCGACGCCAGGCAGGGAGAGAAATTCCTGGGTGCCGTTGGGGTATCCTCCGTCTGCGTGAGGATAATCGATCGACATGACGATATTATCGTCACCAAAACGGTCCACCACCTGCGCCACAAGTGCTTCGTCTGAATCGGTCGCGATGAAACATTGATTGAGAAAAATCTCGCTGGGCAGCGCCGACAGTTGAAGCGCCTCACCGCTGCCATATTTGTCCCACTGGCCGTCGAGCCGGTCCAGCCACCATGGGAGCCAGCCGCAATTGCCCTCCAAAAAACCTACTCGCATTTGCGGAAAGCGCTCACACACGCCACCCACTAGGACGGCGCCCATGGCCGCCATCAACTCAAAGGGAAAGGCTGTCGCATGATTCAGCGTGCGGAAATTCGGGTGGCCGCGAAAGCGGTTGGCGGCATAATCGAGAGACGCGCCGCCGCTCGTGCCATGAAAGATGAGCGGCACGCCGAGGCGGGTTATTTCATGCCAAAGCACGTCGCACTCCGGAGCATTCACATAGCGCCCACTTACTGGCATGGGCAGCAACACCACCGCGACATGGCCCTTGTCCTCGACTGCCCGGCGCGCCTCGGCCGCCGCCAATTCAGGGTCATGAATCGAGACAATCGCCGCTGGCCGGAGACGGCCAGCATGGGCGGCGCAATAATCCGCCAACCAATCATTGAACGCCGCAGCGTAAGCGGTTGCAACATCTCCCGCCAAACTGTCGATCGAAAGAAACATCGACGCGAACGTGCGGAACATGACCGCTTCGTCGATGCCCTCGACGTCCATCGCCGCAATCGTCGAATCGGCGTCGTATTTCTTTTCCCGTATCGGCGCGTAAATATCTTCGCTCGGCGCGTCGAGCGCTTTTTGCGGGCCGACTACAGCTGCGTCGCGCGCCCACGGCGGAATCATCTGGCCGCCCGCGTCCCAATGGGGGAAATTAGTCGGCCCCCAACCGAGATATTTGGGCAGATGAGCATGAAATCTCGGGTCGAGATATTTCTCAAATAGATCGCCGTTTTCGATTACGTGCAAATCGCAATCGATAATTCTCAAGCCGTCTTTCATCTCGTCCTCTTCGCAAATGATAAGAGCGCAGAGTTATGACAGATGTTTGTGCAGAAAATCCAGGCTGCGGCGCCAGGCGAGTGCTGCGTCGTCATCGTCATAGCGTCCACTGGTTGGGTTGGCGAACGCATGATCTGCCTGGTACCAGTGACTGGCAAACGGTTTTCCCGCCTTATTCATCGCCGCTTCAAAACCGTTTACCATGTCGTGGTTGATCCACTTGTCGCTCTCCGCGAAGTGACCGAGAACGGGTCCGCGGAGAGCATTTAGGTCGTCAGCAGATTTCTTCACATTACCGTAATAGACGATGGTCGCATCAACGGGTTCCGCAAGTGAAGCGTTTAGCGACCAACCGCCTCCGAAACACCAGCCGATCGTCGCAGCCTTGCCGTTTGCCATATCGTGGCGCTTCAACCAGCGCAGCCAGGAACCAATCGTATCTGTCGCCGCGTCACTGTCGACGCCGCTCATCAATTTTTTTGCTTGATCTGGTTCAGCCGTTACCTGGCCGCGATAGAGATCGATGGCAAGCGCCAGATAGCCTTGCTTGGCCAATTCCGCCGCCATTGATTTAATTTGATCGTTGAGACCCCACCATTCATGCACCAGCATGACTGCCGCAGTCGGTGTTTGTGCGGGAATCGCTAGCGCGGCCTGCACCGACAATCCTCCATCGGTATTCAGTGTCACATTTTTCAATGACTGCGCTGCCGCCCAGGACAGCCGAGGATCGGCAAGCACCATGGCGAGCGGCAAGCCAGCCAAACCACGTATGATATCTCTGCGAGCGATTTGCATGTTCCTGCTCCAAATATGCGATGATGAATTGCTGTTAAACTACCAACCTGAGCACCCGCGCCCAATTCAATAGCCCGTGAAGAAGCCCCCCACCTTGCATCTCATCGTTCTTGCGCTCGCGCTTTTCCTTAGCACCAAAGGCGCCGGCGCGAACGATATCGAGCTATCCTACAGCCAGGTTCCTCTCAATTACGAAATGCCTGACCAGCATAGCGTCGGAATGCTGGAGTATCGCGGCGGTTTATCTATTTCGGCCAGAGACTCGCAGTTCGGCGGCCTCTCATCTCTGCTCGTCAGCGCAGACGGCAAGCTTTTGCTTGCGGCCTCGGACAGAGGCGTGTGGTTTTCCGCCGCTCTCGACTATGGCGATGATGGAAACCTTGTTGGTCTGTCTTCCGCCCGGTTGGCGCCGATCACCGGTTCAGACGGCAAACCGTTAACCGGACGCTACCGCGATGCAGAGGGCCTGGCGCGAGCCGACGATGGCACGGTAGTCCTGGCGTTTGAACAGCATCACCGGATTCTGCGCTTTGCAACTTCCGGCCTGTTCGATGCCGACCACCTGTCAGCGGTGAAGCCGGATCTTGTGGCGGCGCCTGCCGAGCTTGCTGAGTTCAATAGCAATGCCGCCATGGAAGCGTTGGTCACACTTGCCGATGGTGGCCTTCTATCCTCACCGAAGGCCTCGACAATGACCGGTCGAGCAAACCGGGATGGATTCTGCGCAAAGGCACGGCACCCGCACGGCTGGAATACAAGCGGGCGGCCAGATTTCGCTCGACCGGCGCCACGCGTCTCCCTGATGGCGACCTGATCATCGTTGAACGGCGCTACACGTTGATCGGCGGCGTTGCTGCGCTTCTACGTCGGGTCTCCAAGGAAAGTATTCAGCCCGGCGCGCGGCTCGACGGGCTAGAGCTCGCGCGCATCGCACCGCCGCTAACGGTCGACAATATGGAGGGGATCGCGGCTAGGCGCGACAGTTCCGGTCGCACGCTGATCTATCTGCTGTCCGATGATAATTATTCCGTCTTGCAGCGCACCTTGCTGCTCATGTTCGAACTTACCGACAGCGCGGATTAATTGGTTTCGAACAGGCGATCGCCGGCATCGCCAAGGCCGGGGACGATATAGGCCTTCTCGTTCAATTTTTCGTCCAGGGCGGCGGCCCAGACTTCGACCGTCGGATGCGCCTCATTGAAGGCGCGCATGCCTTCCGGCGCCGCCACCATGGCCATGAACCGTATCCTGCTGTCCGGCACGCCATGTTTGTTGAGTACATCAACTGCGTAGCTGGCGGAATAGCCGGTTGCCAGCATCGGATCGACGAGGATGAACAAGCGATTTTTGTTGTCCGGCAGCCGGACGTAATATTCGACCGGTCGCTTGGTCTTTGGGTCGCGGAACAGGCCGATATGGCCGGTCGGTGCCGTTGGGATGAGCTGCGACAAGCCCTCCGCCATGCCAAGGCCGGCGCGCAAAACCGGTACGATGGCCGGTTTGACGGTGGCCAGTATCGGCGCCTCCATCTCGGTGATGGGCGTCGTGATCATCTTGGTCGTCATGTCGAGAACACGGGTGATTTCGTAGCCGATCAGCAAAGCCATCTCGCGCAGAAGCGCGCGAAAATCATGGCTCGACGTTGTCTGGTCGCGCAGATGACTGAGTTTGTGCTGAACGAGCGGATGATCGACGATGTGGAGATTGGGGAATTCCGTTTCAGCGCTCACGTTCACTCTCCTGTGCCGCCATCATCGAGTGAGCGGACTATAGGTCGCGTCCGCCTGTGCGCCAATCGGTATTGGCGGATATTTGATGAATTATTCGCTTGGACGGTAGTTTAGGTGGCGGCTGCGCGCGCGCGGACAATTTTCCGTTTAACCCTCTGCGCTTCCAGTGAGAGAAGCGAATTCGGCGCTTTTAGAAGGTAAGAATCGAGGCCGCCATTATGCTCCACCGTGCGCATCGCAGAGGTCGTCACACGAAAACGAATGCTCTGGCCCAAGGCGTCGCTCAACAGTGATTTTGATTGCAGATTTGGCAAAAACCGCCGTCTGGTTCTGTTATTGGCGTGTGAGACATTGTTGCCTGCCTGTACGCCTTTGCCGGTAAGTTCACAACGCCGCGACATGAGGTCTGCTCCGGATAATCTAAGCCTGCCCTTGGGGAGGCGCCTATTTAGGCCCGATCCCTCTGCGCGTCAAGCCCGGTGGGGAGAAATCGGCCCTTTAACGCTATATCAGCCAGATTTATTTCTCGGTGTTTTGCGGAACGCCGCCAATATGCCTGCCGCAGCTGCGGCAGGCGTTTTCCGGCCTTCTGCCACGTCGGTTTGTAAGCGCTCTGAAAGATTGGCCAAGCCAGCGTTCCCCAACAAAGCAGACATCACAAGTCCTTCAACTTCTCGCCACATCCACGAAGTGGCCTGCGCCGCCCGCTTTCGCGCCAGTTCACCGGTCTCATCCAGTGCGCTGCGTTGTGATTCAATGGCCTGCCAAACTTCGTCCATACCGCGCTCTTCCACAGCGGAGCAGGATAGAACGTGGGGCCGTGGCCCTTTTCCCCGGCCACGTATCAGACCCAGAGCTGAACGGTAATCGGCCTCTGCGTGGCGCGCTAAATCTCTCAGATCACCATCCGCCTTAGTCACGATAACAAGATCCGCCAGTTCCATAACACCACGCTTGATACCCTGCAGATCATCGCCGCCGCCGGGTTGAACCAGAAGCGCAAACAAATCCACCAAATCCGCAACAGCCGCTTCGGATTGCCCCACGCCGACGGTCTCAATCAACACGACATCAAATCCTGCTGCTTCGCAGGCAAGCATTGCTTCGCGGGTTCGGCGCGCCACGCCGCCCATAACGCCGGCCGCCGGCGACGGGCGGATGAACACGTCCGGCTCGCGGGCCAAACGCTCCATACGGGTCTTATCCCCGAGTATCGAACCGCCGCTCAACGCGCTCGACGGATCCACTGCGAGTACCGCCAAACGCTTGCCGATCCCGATTAAATAGAGCCCAAACGCTTCGATAAAGGTCGATTTACCGACTCCTGGGGAGCCAGAGACGCCGATCCGAACGGCTTGTCCGGTGTACGGCAATAATGTCTCAAGCAACTCTTGGGCCGCAGACCTGTGGTCCTCTCGCGCGGATTCGATCAAAGTAATGGCGCGTGCCAGCGCCCGCCGGTTTCCGGACCGAATGTCCTCAGCGTTCGGCATGTTGCCGCCTTCGGCGCCCGATGGATTTTTCACCACCAATTCGAAACTCACTTTTTACTCTTGCGCCCGATTTCAACGCACGCGACAAACCTTCCATGACGAGGCGCGAAAAACAAATCCTATCCCGCTTGAAGGAGATTGGCCGGCCCGATGCGCTTCTCGGCATGGCGCATTTCGGCATCGACACGGAAAACGCCTTCGGCGTGGCAGTTCCAGAATTGCGCCGTCTGGCCAAGGAAACCGGACAAGACCACCCTCTCGCGCTCTCTTTGTGGCGATCTGGCGTCCATGAGGCGCGTCTACTTGCCTCGATGATCGCGGTGCCGGTGGACACGGACCGTGCGCTGACGGAATCCTGGGCCGCGGATTTCCGCTCCTGGGATTTGTGCGACCAGTGCTGCTTAAACCTTTTCCGCAAAACTGCATTCGCCCATGATTTGATTGGCGCATGGCGGCATCGCGACGAGGAATTCGTCAAGCGGGCGGCCTTCGCAATGATCGCAGTGCTGGCGATCCATGATAAAGCCGCAGACGATGAACTATTCACCACGTGGCTGCCAATGATTGAAGAAGGTGCTTCGGATCCTCGAAATTTCGTCAAGAAAGCCGTGAACTGGGGACTCCGGCAAATCGGAAAACGCAATCTTAGCCTTAATCGCCAGGCCATTGAATGCGCGCACCGCATTGCGGACGGCGGATCGAAGCCTGCGCGATGGGTCGCGACCAATGCCCTGCGCGAACTTGAAAGCGCAGCTGTCCAGGCCCGCATGAACAGAATGGCTTAATGCCGTCTTTTTGAGAGGAAACTTTGGGCTAATCAGGCTATAAATTGGCTTGTGCACCGCTCGCCACTTAGGAATCGCCATGCTCATCGATCCGTTTGAACGTCATGTCACCTATCTTAGGGTGTCGGTCACCGACCGCTGTGACTTCCGCTGCGTCTATTGCATGTCGGAACACATGTCCTTTCTGCCCAAGGCGGAACTCCTGAGCCTTGAGGAACTGGATCGCCTGTGCAGTGCGTTTGTGACGCTTGGGGTGAAGAAACTTCGCATCAGTGGTGGAGAGCCGCTTGTCCGGCGCGGCATCATGACTCTTTTCAAGCAGCTCGGACGGCATCTCGACACTGGCGCCTTGGAGGAACTCACTCTCACCACAAACGGCAGTCAGTTAGAGCGCTACGCCGAAGAATTGGTGGCCTGCGGCGTACGGCGGGTCAATGTGTCACTGGACAGTCTCGACGAAGAGAAATTTGTCGCGATTACACGCTGGGGAAAATTTGGCAAAGTCATGGCGGGAATTGACGCGGCGCGGGCGGCCGGGCTCAGAGTCAAGATCAACACCGTGGCGCTGAAAGGTGTGAATGACGACGAAATCGAAAATCTTGTGCGCTGGTGCGGTGAAAAAGATATGGATTTGACGTTTATCGAGACCATGCCCCTCGGCGAAATCGACGGTGACAGGAGCGAGCAATATCTGCCTCTCACGCAAGTCCGCGCTCAGATGGAAAAAACCTGGACGCTGGACCACAATGCCCATGATAGTGGCGGCCCGGCGCGCTATGTCACCCTGCGCGAAACCGATCAGCGGGTCGGCTTTATCACGCCGCTCACTCACAACTTTTGCGAATCTTGCAATCGCGTACGATTGACCTGCACGGGTACTTTATTTATGTGCCTTGGGCAGGACGATGCAGCCGACCTTCGTGCGCCATTGCGCGCCAGCGATAGCGACGCGGCACTCATCGCCGCCATCCAGGAAGGCATTTCACGCAAGCCCAAAGGCCATGACTTTATTATCGACCGATCGCATACTGCTCCGGCGGTCGCGCGGCATATGAGTGTCACCGGCGGCTGAATCTATTCTTCCTGCGTCCTCGATATTTTTAGAAACGCTTCTTGCGTGCGAGTTACCTTGCCATGGCCGAAGCTGACACCTTGAGCAACTTGGCGTGCACGCGAAGAGTAAAATAATTCGGCGGAAGGAGTTTCCAAATTGAGCTTTGAACGCTTTGCTGTTGTTGCCTCCCGTTCGCCGGACGCGCAAAAGGCGTTGGAAGAAATCACATCACGCTACAAATTGTGCGATCCGAAAGATGCCGACGTTATCGTTGCCCTGGGCGGCGATGGTTTCATGCTGGAAACGCAGCATAGATTTCTTCATCACGGCAAGCCGATTTACGGCATGAACCGGGGAACAGTCGGTTTCCTTATGAACGAATTTAGGGCCGATGGATTGGCGAAACGCCTTGATTCCGCGCACCGCTCTGAATTGCATCCGTTGCGCATGACGGCAGAGAATCACTACGGAGTCGTTCAGGAGGCGCTCGCTATCAACGAAGTGTCTCTCCTCCGCCAGACGCGCCAGGCTGCAAAAATTAGTGTAATAGTCGACGGCATCAAGCGCGTCCCTGAACTCGTTTGCGATGGTGTGCTGGTTGCCACACCCTCCGGCAGTACGGCCTATAACCTCTCGGCACACGGCCCGATCATTCCACTAAGCTCCAATATCCTCGCATTGACCCCGATTAGCGCCTTTCGGCCCAGACGTTGGCGCGGCGCTCTATTGCCGAACGAGGCAAGAGTGGGCTTTGAAATTCTGGAAGCGCAAAAACGGCCGGTCAGCGCAGTCGCCGACTACACCGAAGTACGCGATGTCGCCTCGGTAACCGTCTCTATCGATCCAAGTGTGTCGATATACCTGCTTTTTGACCCGGAGCACAATTTGGAAGAGCGCATCTTAAACGAACAGTTCACACCCTGAAGCCGGATCTAATAAACTGATCGATATTCCCGATATTGCGCAATATGAACGCGGAAACACTGATGTTCCATATGTGACCACCCTGGAGGGCGCAAAGCCAGGTCCGACCGCTATGATTAGTGCTCTGATCCACGGCAATGAAGTTTGCGGCGCCATCGCGCTCGACCAACTCTTGTCTTCCTCTTTCGCACCAGACCGAGGCCGCCTCATCGTAGCATTCGCCAATGTGGCTGCGTTCTCACGCTTTGACTCCGCTCAGCCCTACGCGTCTCGGTTCATCGACGAGGATATGAACCGGTTGTGGTCGCGCGACATACTGGACAGCACGCGTCATAGCGTCGAACTTGCGCGCGCGCGCGAACTACGCCCTTTCGCGGAAGCTGCGAATTTTCTTCTCGACCTGCATTCCACATCTCTCCCAGCGCCGGCGATGCTGTTGTGTGGTAGCCGAGAAAAAGGGCGCCTTTTGGCCGCCAAAATGGGCTACCCATTTCATGTGGTGGCAGACGAAGGCCACAACTCCGGCGTGAGGCTGCGTGACTTTGGTGACTTCAACAATGGCTCAACCTCCAAATCTTCCGTACTTGTCGAATGCGGTCAGCATTTCGACAGTGAGAGCTCGACCATTGCGTCAAAAACAATCGTCGCCTTTCTGTTAGCCTGCGGCATGCTGGATCAAGCCTCCGAGAAACTCCACCAACCTGCAAACTTGTCGAGGCAGCGATTAATCGAAGTTAGCCACGCCGTTACGATTCAGTCCGACCGCTTCTCTTTCAGCGGCGAATTCCAATGCTTTGAAATTATCCCGAAGGCGGGCACCCGAATCGCACGGGACGGAACACACGACGTTGTCACGCCCTACGACGATTGCGTTCTGGTCATGCCAGCCCGACAGCCATCCAGAGGACAAACAGCAGTGCGTCTTGGCCGTTATGTTGCGGATAGCAAAGATTGACTAGAGAGCCAACGTCTAGCCATTCCGCCATAACCAACGTCCCGCCCCCAGCGCCCGGCCTTTCGCAAAAAAATGCCGCGAAATTCTTACTTGCTTTAGCTCTCGGTGCGGTCGGCGGTGCTGTCTTCTATATGTTGGGGTTGCCGCTTCCTTGGATGCTTGGCGCCATGTCGTTGGTGACGATTGCCGCCATCTCGGGTGTGCCTCTCGCCTCCTGGCCACGTTTTCGCAATGGCATGGTTGCCGTGTTGGGCGTGTTGTTGGGCTCGCAGTTCAACGCCGACATATTCGCGCGCATCGCCGATTGGTATGTCGGCCTCGCCGGCGTCGCTGTTTCGGGCAGCGTGATGGTCGCGTTATGCACGGTCTATTACCGCAAGCTGGGCGGGTACGATCGGACATCCGCCTACTTTTCCGCCATCCCCGGGGGCCTGAGCGAAATGATGGTGCTCGGTGAAGCGATGGGAGGTGACGCCCGACGAATTTCACTCTCCCACGCCGTGCGTATCCTCACCGCGGTGTTTCTCATTGCGTTTTATTTCCGCCTGTTCGAAGGCTATCAACCTGTCGGCTTGGTCGGCGAGGAGGTTTCGGCGGTTGGTTGGCGAGATAGTTTGATACTGGTGGCATGCGCAATCGTGGGCTGGCCCGCCGCCCGCCTTCTCCGCATACCGGCAGCGCAGCTCGTGGGGCCACTGGCGCTCAGCGCTGGAGCGCATCTAAGCGGCCTGGTCAGCGCTATGCCGCCGGGCGAAATCGTTGCTGCTGCTCAGGTCGCGCTCGGCGCCGCCATCGGTGCGCGCTTTGTCGGTGCTAGAATTACCGAGATTTGGCGAATCATCGTCGTCTCGATCGGGGCGGCAATTATCATGGTGGCAATCGCCGCGATATTCGCGTTTGTCTTGGGAGAAATCTCAGGTTCGTCCAAGACGGCGCTGTTCCTCGCCCTAGCACCCGGCGGTTTGGCCGAGATGAGTATTATTGCGCTGTCGTTCGGCACCGCGGCCGCCTTCGTTTCGACGCACCACATTGTGAGGATCATCTTGCTGGTCGTTATCGCGCCGGCAATATTTAAGTATCTGTATATGAATAAGGCGACGAACCCTAAAGGCCGCTGAACGACAAGCCGCGATAGATGACGTCGGCAACACTATTGCCGAGCGTCTCTAAATCGGCATCGGAGCCGACCGAGCTCTTAAGCTGACCATCCACGATGAGTGTGGCCAAGCCATGGAACGTCGCCCACGCCGAAATAAAGAGGCGTTGCGGATCTGTATCGCCGCCCTCCAATCCCGGGCGCTGACAATTGGCGATCGCGCCGGCAATGATTTGCGACGCTCGGTCTGCCGCTTCGCTGAGGCTTGGATGTTCGCTTTTGTCGGATACCTCAGGGCCAAACATGACGCGAAAATGCGACGGATTGCTTGCCGCAAAGTGAACATAGGCGAAGCCAATAGCACGAAATTCGGCCAAGGCGAGCCCGCGGTTCTCCCGACTTGCAACCTGCATCTTCTCCTCGAGGGCGCGAAACCCATCTTCGGCGACGGCGGCGAGAAGCCCTTCCTTGCCAGCAAAGTGTCGATAGGGCGCTGCCGGTGATACGCCGGCCAAGCGGGCCAGCGCGCGGAGCGACACACCTCGCGGCCCCTCCTTTTCCACCATTGCAAGCGCTGACTCGAGCAAAGCTCGGCGCAAATTTCCATGGTGATAGGCTCCCTTCTTGGGGGGCTTCCGTTTCACGAGTCCCGATGAATTATCGGTTTCTGCCATGTTTCTACCGCCTTGATTTCTGACGCCCGCCACCGGCACCATTGGATTTCGATGCTGTGACGAATATAGTAGTCCCTCGCCTACAAACGGAATATTAACTCAGGCAGCATAAAATGTGCCGAGTAAATTGACGATGTTAACGCATCAAGGAACTTGTTGAGCAAACGTATGACACCAGGCCGCCGTCTTCTATCAATATTTGCACTTCTTCTCACTGCGATTTTCTTGATTTCCGCCACGATGCATTCGGCGCGCGCCGATAGCCTTGTCGTTACGGTGCGGGATATTCGTAGCGATGTGGGCGAAATTCGAATTGCGCTTTACAGTTCCGCCGATAATTTTCTCGTCGATGGGCGGACGGCTGCGACCCAGTCGTTGTCGGCACGGCGCGGCGATGTGAAGGTGGTGTTCGCTAATTTGCGGCCCGGAACTTACGCTGCTGCGGCGTTTCATGATGAGAATCAGAGCGGCGATTTTGACACGAATTTCATCGGCGTGCCGCGCGAAGGATATGAATTTTCCAATGGTGCGGTTGCGGCGCTCGGCCCTCCGGACTTTGAGGACGCATCGGTCAAGCTGGTCCGCATCACCGCCGAAACTGACCTGTTGCTGAACTACTGAGGCGATGTACTGCTAAAATAGCGGAAAATTAGCCGTTACTCGACAAAATCCCATCCACTAATTACCTTGACTTGGCGCGACAAAATACCAATTTTGTTTGCATATCGCAGTAATACGGTGGGGCCTACGCGTAATGGTAGAAAATAATAGTACTGAATCACTTGTTGCGCTGACCGGTTCCATTGTGGCCGCTTATGTTTCCAACAATAAGGTCTCCGTTTCCGAACTTCCGGACCTCATTCGAAACATTTATGAGAGCTTTTCCCGCGCTGGACAAAGCGCCGCTCAAGGGCCTAGCGAGGCATCGGCCAGGCCCTCGATATCGATCAAAAAGTCGATCACGCCGGATTACCTAATCTGCCTGGAAGATGGCATCAAGCTGAAAATGCTGAAGCGTCACCTGCGCACCCATTACGGGCTCACCCCACAGCAATACCGTGAAAAATGGGGCCTGCCGTCCGATTACCCAATGGTCGCCCCGAATTACGCCAAGAAGCGCAGCCAACTGGCCAAGCAAATTGGATTGGGCTCGAAACGTCGCGCCGCCGCCGTGCCTAATTCAGAAAGCGACGGCTAAACACCCTAGAGACACGCGCCCCGGCGCGGCCATCGACAACCCCGCGGTGTCGTCAGCCAAGCTGCTATAACGGCGATGGACCGCGCGTCATGACATCAGCTTCGGTTAATGTCTTGTTGGAGCCTGACAACGGCACCGATCTCGGATGCCACAACCTCTTCGGCAAGGACCTGCCGCTGATCGGCCCGCCGCCTCCTCTTTTTTGCGACTGCCCGCAACAGGCTATTGAAGTGCGGTTTGAGCGGGTCAATTGGTTGCGCCGAGTGTCTTGGCATACTTGATGCACGCCGCGCGGATGGTCTTTTCAAGCTTTGAACTCTCGACGCTGCGGGCGATAACCATCGCGCCGACGATCATTGCCAGCGCGGCAAGCGATCGTTCGGCCCGATCCGGCACGGTGATGTAGCTTTCCAGGTTCTCCGCGATCGAACGGGCGACTTTTTCGTACGCATTGTGGAGCTCCGGTCCTCCTCGCGACACGTCACTTGGAAAAGCGAATAGCGGACACGGACTGTTCTTATTGTTGAAATGCTTGTCGCCGACATAGCCGGTTATGAACGCCTCAAAATTGTTCGCCGTCATGGAACGGTATCGCGCCGGCGGCAAATAGTCTTTTTCCGTGGCGCCGGTTAAAATCGCTTCGACGAACAATTTTTCCTTGCTGCGGAAGTGCCGGTAAAAGCCGCCGCGCGTTAAACCCGCATGGGCCATGACATCCTCGATCGTGGCTTTTTCGTAACCAGATTCACCGAACACGGCGAGTGCACTGGCGATAATCTGCGCGCGCGTTTTCTGTTTGTGGTCCGCAGCGTAACGCATGTCGATCCCTCCTTGATGTCGGTGCAAGAATACTGACACGACCATATTGGATGTTATTGAACATCCTAAGAGCTTGAAACACACTGAGCAAATATGAAGCGACAAGGACGGTCGCTACGGTTGCACCCCCGTCCATTCCACCGGCTTCCCGCGGGCTGCCAGAACGGCCAAAAGACCCAAACCAAGGAGATGAATGATGAAGGCCAAATTGTTGTTACCGATTTCGACGGCGATTTCGATTGCCGTGCTCGGGCTTGCCCTGACTTCTTCGAACGCCCAGTCACAGGACATGATTGTGGCAAAATCGCCTGCGCAAATCGAATGGTTTCCCACGCCGGTCGGAGCCGCCGGCCCGCTTTGGGGAAATATGCAGGCGACCGCTTATGGCAGGCTGTCAAAGTGGAACCCAGCAGCCAGCTCCCCCGTGCACACGCACTCGCTTCCTTACCACGCCGTTATTCTGTCAGGAATATTTGAGAACGTTATCGCCGATTCTGGGCAAGTCCAAGAACACGCGGCGGGCGCATATTATTATATGCCGGCCGATGTCAAACATATGACCCGATGCGTCAGCGATGAGCCGTGCGTGATGTACCTTCATCAAACAGGGCCATGGGACCTGAGCGTCGTTCCCTGAGCTGAATATCGGAACTAGCGATACGACGAACGGCGGTGTTGTTGCCACGCCTGCGCCCGCCGGAAGGCGCGCGAGCTTGGTTGAACGGCCCTCACAAGCAGCTCAAGCTATCGACGTATCCCGCCTCAATTCGCCTTCGCGGCGCGTGACCTGTTCGCTTGTTTTGGCGGGGAAACGTGCTTGGGCCGAGTATGACGGTTTCGTAGAAATCTCGAATGAGAACTCCGTTTTCCAATTAGCTTAATGTATCCCATGGGTGCTGACGGCAGGCAGTTGACGGCACCCGGTGTATCCTAATTGAAGGCACGCCAAATTCAGATTCCGATGACAATACAGCCAGCGGGACGGAACCGCTTACTACCCATATTTACTCATTGCTCGGCAATCGGGCACTTGATTTATTAATTTTAATTTAACCAATTTATAGTGAGATGCTCTTGATAGAATCTTTGCACAACGTGATCGGTGTGCTTTTCTAGGCTGCGGATAAAGCCGAGCGCCTGTCCAGAGTGGACAATCTTATTTAGGTGTCGCGGCACTTGTCGTTCGACCGTACGATAACTCAATCAATCTATTGTCTGATGTCGACAATTATGATTCCTCTGCAATCAAACAGCACAGCGCCTGAACAACAGACGCTTACTATTAAGCAAGCTCTAGATCTCGCCATTCAGCATCACACGGTGGGCCGCTTGCCTGATGCCGAGAAAATTTATCAAAGCATATTACGGGCCGACCCCGATCAGCCCGACGCCCTGCATTTGCTCGGCGTGATCGCCCATCAAGAAAGTAAAAACGGCATTGCCGTTGATCTCATTACCAAGGCCATCGCCATCAACTCCGACTTGGCCGAGGCGCACAACAGCCTCGGGGTTGTGCTCCGAGAACTGGGCAAGAGGGGCAAGGCTGTCGTGAGTTATCGCAACGCCCTCGCCGTCAATCCCGGCTACGCCGAAGCGCACAATAATCTGGGTATTGCGCTCAAAGAACTGGGAGATCTGGACGAGGCCGTAGAATGCTACCGCAGGGCCCTCGCCATCAATCCCGACAACGCCGAAACGCATAGCAACCTTGGCAACGCGCTCCTGGACCTAGGAATGCTGGATGAGGCGGTGACAAGTTTTCACCAATCCCTAGCCATCAGGCCCGATTTGGCCGAAACGCACAATAATCTTGGCACGACCTTCCAGGCCCAGGGCAAACCGGATGTTGCGTTCGCATGTTACCGCCGTGCCATTGCGCTCAATCCCCGGAGCGATTTGTTCTGGGCCGGTTTTGCGGAATCTCTGGAATATCTTTCGCTCACTTCTATTGATGATGATCTCTGGCGAGATCTATTGCTCGTACTCGATAAGCCCACGGTGCGTCCGATCCGCGTCGTTCAACCAATCCTCTCGGCACTTCGCCATAACCCGGATTTCTCAGCGATCATAGGATTGACGGGCAGTGAGGATATGGAGACTGGCATTGCATACGGGGGCCTCGCAGAACGGTTGTCGGCAATTCCTCTGTTTCTTCGGGTCATGGGGCTGAGCCCCATCCATGACCTGGAAATTGAACGAATGCTCACACATCTACGCCGCGCCATGTCTCAAGAGGCGATGTCGGCGAAGACGTGTGAAAAGAGCTTGCCGTTTTCGGCAGCCCTGGCTCTTCAATGTTTTACGAATAAGTATGTTTTTAATGAGACCGAAGAAGAAAAGGCGGTTGTTGAGCAGCTTCAGCAACGGATTGCGACGCTGGTCGAAAAGACACAGGACGTGCCGGCATCCTTGGTTGCTGCGTTGGGCGCCTACAGGCCCTTGTATGGTTTTGCGTGGGCTGGGGAATTGAGCGAGCGGGAATGGACCGGAGCCATCAGCGGCGTCATTGAGCGACAAATATCACAACCCCTTAAAGAGCAGGTTCTGCGCTCTCAAATTGTCAACCTGACGTCCATTCAAAATCCGGTTTCTCAGTTGGTTCGTGAGCAATATGAGGAAAACCCATATCCGCGATGGATCAATACAGGCTTACGGGAAACAGGAAAAACGATTGGCGCAGAATTGCTGCGCGCCCCACTCCGCCTCGATCTAGGAGATTATGAGTCTCCCGAGAGTCCGGAAATCCTGGTGGCAGGTTGCGGCACGGGCCAGCATGCCCTGAGCACAGCATCCAGGTTTTCGAACGCCCGTGTGCTCGCCGTGGATTTGAGCCTGAGCAGTCTCTCCTATGCGTGGCGTAAGACCGAGGAGCTCGGCGTTAAGAACATCGAGTACGTGCAAGCGGACATTATGGAACTGGGTAATCTTGGGCGGCAATTCGATCTTATCGAATGCATTGGCGTGCTTCACCATCTGGACGACCCGTTGGCGGGCTGGCGCGTTCTGATGAAGCTTTTGCGCCCGGGGGGTCTGATGAATATTGGCCTATACAGCGAGATCGCGCGACAGCACATCGTCAGTGGACGCCGCTTGATTGCCGAGAATGGATATACGACGTCTCCCGACGACATTCGCCGATGTCGGCGGGACATCATAACGAAGGCCAAAGACGGCAATCAAGTGATGGCGGAAATTTTCAAAATGAAAGATTTCTTCAACTTAAGTGAATGTCGCGATCTGCTTTTTCATGTTCAAGAACATCGCTTTACGCTTATCGGGATCGATGAGGCCCTGCGGGAACTCGGACTAAAGTTTCTGGGCTTCACTATTCATAATCAAAAAATCCTGAGAAAATTTAAAGACTCTTACCCAAGCGGCGGCGATCTGATCTCCCTGCAACTGTGGCACGAGTTTGAATTCAAGAATCCCGATACGTTCCGGGGTATGTATCAGTTCTGGTGTCAAAAAATATAAACTGGGCGCTCTGTCATAGCCCAAATAGGCGTGCGGTCAGGTCTTACGTTTAACCACTCAGCTTGACGTCGATTTGCACGCCCTACCTTCCACCGTTCAGTAGGGTCCCGGACCCGGAGTACAATTACAGCGCGGTCCTTGCCAAAATCGGCATGCGGGGTGAAGTCACGCATAAAAGCTGCTTGCCCGGCCAAGCGTTGTTCCGACAGGAGCAAGCGACATGACTTCGATCAAATCAACAGAAGCATCAGATTAATGTGTTGGTGAATGCAGTCGCTTCGCCCATAGCATCGCCCTCATCGCTCCCGCCGGGACCAAAGCCTTTACGAGGTGCCATCAGATTAACTGAACGTGACCCGCGAAATCAGAGCGGTGATGACTCTCACGTCGCGAGGTGACGCCAGTGGGCCAGTGGGCCAGTGGTCCGGCGGGGCCAGCGCGGCAGAGAGGCTATGTTTGAAGGCGTCGCGGGAGTAAGGCGGCTCAGTTTTTCTGGCACCCCGACATTCCTCTGAGCACACAGGAAATCGACCTTGACTTAAACTATGCTTTAAGTGGTAGTGTGGTGAGACCCTCATTGATATCTGGAGAACAATGCCATGGAAGAGAGTATGCGCGCCGCAGGCACCGCAGAAATCACCTGCTCGCTCACAGACGAGGAATTCAGGGAGCGTCGGGCAATGGCGCGCAAGGATTTGCTGCCACATATTCTTGACGGCGAGCGGATGGACAGCGGCCTGAGACTGACTTTCGCCGATAGCGTCGCGCTGAGATCGCGCGTGGAGAGCTTCATCCGCTTGGAGCGTCAGTGCTGTGGCTTTCTGACTTTCACACTCGCACCGCCCATCGACGGCCTGATTCTCACGATCGAGGGACCACCCGAGGCGCAGATAACACTCGATAGATTCGCAGACGCGGCCATAGGACAATGAGAAAGGCTCCAAGTTTGAGTGGCGGACGATCTGCCACAGGGAGCGTGATAAAGCGGACCGGAGTGGCGGGCATCGTGCTCGGCGTAATGGCACTCTTCGCGTGTGAGGTACCGATCATTCTCGCCTTTGTTGGCATCGGTGGGTTGGGCGCAGGAACCGCGGCGTTTGCACCCACCTCACTCCTTGAAATTGGCGGGATGGTGCTTGCCGTATTGGGTGGCACGTTGCTAATGGTTTTCAAACTTCGGCGTATGCGGTCGAGACGCAGGGAGTCTCAGGTATGAAGATCGGAGACGTTGCCCGGCAGCTCAGCATGCCGGCATCTACAATCCGCTATTACGAGAAAATGGGTCTCATCGCGGAGCAACGCCGCGTCTCCGGCCGACGACAGTTTGATGAGCGAGCCCTGGTGACACTGCAGTTCGTACGGCTGGCGCAGGCCGCAGGTTTTTCACTCGCCGATACCAAATCACTGCTCGAACGTTACGCAGAGGACCCAGGTCCGGCGGGCATGTGGAAGCCGTTCGCCGAAGCGAAACAGGCCGCCGTCCGGCAGCAGATCAGCGACTTGCGGCGGGTCGATCGCGTCCTCAGCGCACTCCTCACCTGCGAATGTGCAAGCCTGAATGAGTGCGTCAAACGAGCTGAGGCGGACCCTCGGTTCGAACCGTCATGAACCAACCCATCGAAATTCTCGGAGTAATCGCGATCGTGATCATGGTCACGAGCTACGCGCTCGAAAAACGCAGTGCATTTTTTCTCGCGAGTTTTGCGGCGGGGTGTGCGCTTGCGGCCGTCTATGCTTATCTGATCGATTCGTACCCATTCTTGATTGCCGAGGGCATTTGGGCCGTCATCGCATTTCGCCGCTGGCACGTGGCACGAATGACCCGCCCCACTGCCTAGCGCCTGACATTCGGCCGAGCCGAACTGCGCCCCAAGGGTAGAGTGTCTGACGTCAGCGCCTATGGAACAAACTAGTCGGATTGCATAAGGGAGGGTTTCTGTCTCATCG
>JAQBTG010000022.1 GCA_027624955.1 Pseudomonadota bacterium | reverse complement strand
ATCCAGCCCCAGGTTAAATATTTTGCGCGCGGCGAGGCCTCGGGATCGCGTTCATGCAGGGTCCAATCACAATTCTCGGTGACACTGTCCAACAATTGTGCGACCGAGCCGGTATAGAGCCGCGACGACTGGGTGTCCATGATGGCATCGCCGACATAGTCCTGGATGGTCGGATAATCGGCCACGCGCATGCCCACATCAGCATGGGTCTTGCGCGTTGCCTGGCGTTTGGCGAGATCGATCGCGGCCATTGCGAGGCCATTAAAGCAGGCGCCCAGCATCAACAGCCCGATCGGATCGAGCGCCTCGTCATTGGAAAAGGCGCCGTCACCGGGCGGGCCGACCATGCGGTCTTTGTCGACGACGACATCGGTGAAGGTCACCGGGCCCGATTGATTGCCGCGCATGCCCATGGCGTCCCAGCTCGACGGCATCGCCTCACATTCATCGGCGTATAACAGAAACACCGATAAGTTCGAGAAATCGCCGTCGAAATTCGGGCTCGCCGTTTGCGTCACATAAAAATCGGCGAAACCACCCGACGTGGTCCAAGAGGATTTCTTGTTGACCTTCCATCCGCCAGGGACTTCCACGGCGCTCGACATCATCGGATACCAGAAATGCGAGCCGGTCTCAGGATCTGAATAGGAGGCGGTGCCGATAAAAACGTCTTTGTTGACCCGACGCAGCACTTTCTCGATTTCCCGATTGCCGGTGGCGCGAAAAAGTAGCGCGCTCAGCGCCAGCAAATGCATTGTAAAAACGAGGGCGGTACTGGCGCAGCCATACCGTGCGATGGTCTCCAGCACCATGCAGACGCATTGATGGTTCTGTCCCATGCCGCCATATTTTTCCGGCACGTGAAGGGCGAGCAGGCCTTGTGACGCCAGTGCCTCCATGTTTTTTCGCGGAAATATGCTGTCGCGGTCACTTTCGATGGCGTTGGGCGCGAGCGTGGTGCGGCAGAGCTCAATCAGTTTGCGTTGTATTTCCTTTTGTTCGTCGGTTAGAAACCATTGCGGATCGAAGTCGAAATCCAGACCGTAATAGGGCTCATCGCCCCACATTTTTTGATCAGTCATTATTAATGTCCTCAGTCATTCCGTTAGTTGCCTCTGCCGTCCTACCCTGCGCACACGGTCGAACGTCACGTTTGCAGAGTGATGCCGTGAATTCAATGACTCTCCTTGTGATGTTTGGCGGTGCACCTAGACTTCGGTCATCATCGCCGCCGGTCGAATTAATCGACCGATTCTTCGCGGATTTTTCAGCCCATGAATGAGCCTTCCCCACGATTGACTGATGTCACGGCGCCGGTCGGTACTTATGTCATCGTTCGCCTATTCGTCTCGCTCGCTTTGATGATGGTGGGGACGGTCGGGATGTATGTCGGCATCGTCGGCTTGAAACCGATTGCCGCAGAATTCGGCGTTTCCCGCGGCGGCGGCTCGCTGCCCTATGCGCTGTTCATGGTCGGCTACGCTTTTGGCAATGTCATTCACGGGCGCCTTGCCGATCGCTACGGCATTATGCTGCCCCTCTTGGTCGGCAGCGTTGCGCTACCGGCTGGCCTTATTCTCTCAGCCCAAGCCGAATCGCTGTGGCAGTTTCTCGCGGCGATCTCGCTCCTGGGCGGGATGCTCGGCTCTTCTGCCGTGTTCGCTCCGATCGTCGCCGATGTGTCGCTGTGGTTTACCGGCCGGCGCGGCCTCGCCGTCGCGTTTGTCTTATCGGGCTCCTATTTCGCCGGCGCGATTTGGCCACCGGTACTGCAATATTTGATCAGCGAATATGGCTGGCGCTCAGCCTTGGTCACGGTCGGCTATTTCTGCCTAGCGACGATGGTGCCACTGTCCTTACTATTGTACCGCAAACCGGCGCATCTCTTTGCCGACAAGGGCGCGCCGCGTGAAAGCCAGTTCGTGCGCCCGCTCGGCCTGGCACCCAATGCGCTGCAATGCACGTTGTGCGTCGCCGGCATCGGCTGTTGTGTTGGCATGTCGATGCCGCAAGTGCATATCGTCGCCTATGCCACCGATCTCGGGTTCGCCGCCCAGCGCGGCGCCGAGATGCTCTCCCTGATGCTGGGCTGCGGGATTATTTCGCGTATTGCGTCCGGCTGGATTTCGGACCGTATTGGTGGCTTGCGTACATTGCTGCTGGGCGGCGGGTTACAGGGCGTCGTATTGGCCGCCTTTCTCACCGCCGACAGCCTGACCGCGCTCTACGTCATCTCAGCCTGTTTCGGCCTGTCGCAAGGTGGCGTGGTGCCGTCTTACGCGATTATTGTGCGGACTTTCTTTCCCGCTGGCGAAGCGGGCTGGCGCATCGGCACAGCACTCTTTTTTACCATCTTCGGCATGGCGATCGGCGGCTGGTTAGCCGGTTTTCTCTACGATCTCACAGGCTCCTACACGGTCTCCTTCATCAACGCACTTGCCTTCAACGTGATGAATTTCGTGATCGTCGCCTTCTTGCTGAGCCGTGCCCGTACGCTCGGTGTCGCGACGCGCTAAGCACTGTGGGTGTCGCGACGCACTGAGCGTTGCGGATTATTGCACCTCGATGGTCGCGATTTGCCAAATCCAGCGGGCGTTATATGTATCGTTGCCAAATTGCGCATTCATGTGGCGCGGATAAACCAGCCAAAGCGGCCCTTTTTCGCGCACCGACATATATTCGCCGTCCGCCTTTAACGCGAGAATCGTCGGCCATTCCCTTGCATCCGCGATCGGCACTTCGATGGCATAATCGTTCAGAGCGGTAACCTTGAGCGTTGTTGCGCCGGAGTCCGCACCGATCACATCGAGAATCGCCGACAACAGCACGCCATCGAAGGTGATTGGCTTTTCGCTCCACGCAGTTTCTGTCGTGAATCGCACCACGCCGATGCTTTCCAGCGTCGCCATATCGAAGACCGCGGCGCCGCCCATATTGGCGCCAGAAATATTGCCGCTTACAGCAAGAACCTTGCGCCCCGTTGGCGCTGGGATCACGTCACCTGCAGCCAGAGTTTGAGCCGATACGACCGTGTATCCGTGCTCGTCCGCGGCCAATTTTCCGCCTGCCCCGGCAAATACCAATGCGCTCAACAGAAGCGCCAAGAACGGACCCAGGCCGGTTTTCTTAAAAATCATCACAAACAAGATTGTTACCTCCAGTATTCGTCGACACGCGCGGCTATTTTCCTCGACCCGTGAAGCCTACGAAAAACACTTTCGAAGTTAGGCCCAGTATTCTATGGATGCCGCAGATAATATGAATGCTCTCTCGGACCATATTGACAGTAATCGGTCAATTTTGACAATGTTAACTTTGTAACTAACTAAGTAACCTAAAATTGAAATTCATGACTCGGAATTATATTACTTTCGGGTTAGTGTAACCAATGATCGGCAAATCCAAGCCGATGCAATAAGGAATCCGCTTCCTTGGCTGAAATTGATACATCTAAGACAGTCGGCCTCCCTGTGCTTAGCGGCCGCGGCCTGGTTCTATACCGGCAGGGACAAGCACAGCCGGCATTGCCTAGCGGGATAAACCGAAATGCCGAAGTGGACACGCGCGGTATCACCAGCGACGGCGACAACATCGCGGACTGCGCCACCGAGTCATACGATTTTGTCTATGCCGTGGATTGCCTGACAACTTGCGCTGAGCCCTATAATGCGCTGGCGAATTGGCTGCGCGTGCTACGACCGCACGGCTTTTTAGCCGTGGGCTCACCGCCGCCCGAGATGGATGCACTGATCGCCCAAATCGGACATCTCGCGGTGCCGCTTGAAACGCCTAGCGAACCAGCGATGCGGGCCCTCCGCAAACGCATGGCACCGATAACGCCGACGGACTCGCAACAATCCCAGCAAGTTCAGTTGCTGGCGGAATTCACACAACAGGCGCTGAACGAGCGCCGCGGGCATCCTGATATTGCCCATTTGCAAGACATTCTCTCGAGCGGCGCTTGCAGCGCGACGCTGGTCGATTTAAGACGGCTTTACATGCTCTATCAGTGGCTGATTTCGACCCGCCATATCACCGGCGCTTGCATCGAAGTTGGCTGCTACAAGGGCGGCACCGCGAAATTGATATCGGAATCGATCTTACGCCACGATATGAACTGCGCCTTTCACGTATTCGATACGTTCGACGGCATGCCGGATGCGCTGGCCCCGGATGAAGCCGGCTTTCTCAACGTATTCGCGGACAATTCGTTCACCGACGTTCAACGCCTGTTGTCTAACAACCCCCAGAGTTTCGTCCATCAGGGCATTTTTCCTGAATCCGCGAGTGAACAGGTGCGGGGCTTGACCTTCAGATTCGCCCATATCGACGTCGATATTGAACGCTCCGTGCTGGATTGCTGCGCCTTTGTGTATCCCCGCCTGGCGCCAGGCGGCGTCATGGTGTTCGACGATTACGGCGACCCGTACTGTCCCGGCGCCGCGCGCGCAGTCGATGCTTATTTCGCTGGCCGTCCGGACAGCGTGGTGCATCTTCCCCTGTTGTCATCCGCTGTCTTGATCAAGCGCGGCTGAGTGCGGCGATCAGTCGGTGCTATCCGGAATGCGCACCGAGAACGTTGTTCCTTCGTTGACCACGCTTTCCACGCTGATCCTTCCGCCGTGCAATTCGACCGCAGTTTTGACCACGCTCAGCCCCAACCCCGTGCCGCCAATTCCGGCGGAATTTTCAGCCCGGAAAAAGGTGTCGAAAACACGGTCGATTTCATTCTCCGCAATACCGATTCCATTATCGACCACGTCAAGGATTAGCTCGCCATTTCCGCGCGATAGACTGACTTCGATTGGGCTGCCGTCTGGCGAATATTTTATCGCGTTGGACAGCAGATTATTGACAATGTGACGGATCAAACTGCTGTCGATCGATACATTATTACCGTCGCATTCAATATTGAGCTTGATGGCATGAAGGTTGCCGGCCAGGTTCTGTGACGCGCGGACGATGTTGCGTAACAAGGTTTCGAAATTCGCCTTCTCTGGGCTGAACGAGAACATGCCGGCTTCCATCTTGCGCACCAGCAAGATGTCATCGAGCAATTGGGTCATTTCGCCGACTTCTTGTTTGATCTCCTCTAGATAGTCCAGTTTTTCGGCCTCATCCATTTGGTCGCTATAATGTTGCAGGAGATCGGCGGCCGAAAAGATTGTCGTTAGAGGCGTGCGAAATTCGTGTGATGCGGTGGCGACAAAATTGGATTTCATCGAACTCAGCTCGACTTCCTTTTCCAAGGCAAGTTCAAGCCGTTTGGAATTCTCGGCAAGTTCGGCTTCGCGCTGTTTCATCTCTGTCACGTCAGTATAGATGACGGCGTTGAATCCATCGCTTGTCCGGCGGCCCTTGACGTGTAGCCATCGGCCATCGCTTAGCCGCTGCTCGAAGAAACTCTCTGGCAGCTTGTATAATTTATTCTGCTCGCGGACCCATTCCTCGATGCCGGCTTCGATTTGGCGGAACTGGCCGCGTAGATAACCTTCACGCGACAATTGATCTACCGTTCGCCCGGACACCGCATAGTCGGCGATTTTCGGGTAACTCGTCAGAAAGCGTTCATTCCAAATTTGCAGCCTGCCGTCTTGATCGTAGAGGGCGAAGCCATCGGTAAAGCTTTCGATGGCATGTATCAGATGCGTGCTTGCCTCTTTAGCACGCCGTTCTGCCTCTGCTGCCCGGGCGAGCAATCTTCTGGCTTCGCGGTTTTGCCATAGCAGGAAGAGGACTAGGATTGTCCCTGAAACCAGAATACCGATGAAATAGCCGACGACCTGCCAGAAAATATCGCTGCGCGCCGATGCAGTCTCAATCCGCAATCCACGGTTGTGATTCGTGGTGTCGAGCACCATCGAGTGAATCGGCGCGCTCAAATCCGTCAACTGGGAAAGGATCGACTGATAGGCGGCGCGATCCGCCTTTTGTAGAGTGGCGATTTCGGGCTCGATGTTGTCGAGCACGGCAGTCACTTCGCCGACCGTTTGCTCAAGTCCCGCGACCTCGCGCAACCGTTCGGATTCGCGGCCTTCGTTGATGACCAGCAAACGGCTCCAAAAAATATCGAATCGGGTTAGGAGGTCGCCCAGGTCCGCCTCGGCAGGTCCGATCGTGTGGTGATAGGTATCGAGGGCGCGGATGAGCCTTAGATGCTCAAGCTCAACTTGCGACACCAGCCATACATCGATGCGGGGATCGCTCTGAAACGGGCCGCGTTTCTCGATCATCTGATTTAGACCGAGAATCACGCTGATCGCTAAGCCGATAATCGCCGCGACAAGAATATATGTCGCTATGCCCCAATTTCGCATTGCTTCACAAATTTGTTATCCGGCTGTGCCCGGCGAACTCTACTCACTGACTGCCGATGCGGGAAGCATCAAAAACTCACTCCGTGAATTTAGGTGGTCAAAATTTCCCCCGGTGCCAAGCCCTTACCACAGGCGAAGAACCTCCGCGTCAACGCTTGACTTGCGCCCAATCGCGCCAATGATAGGAAGTCTGTTTTCATGAGGTGAGCGGTTCAACTATGCGCAACCATCCTTCATTGTCGTGGCCGGCCGGCGATTTCAGCCGCATTCCGTTCGCAGCCTATTGCGACCCGGACGTCTATGAAGATGAGCAGGAGCGGATTTTCCGCGGCCCCACCTGGAATTATCTGGCGCTTGAGGCGGAGCTGCCGAACGCCGGCGATTTTCTCTCCACCAAGGTCGGCGAAACATCTGTGGTCGTGAACCGCGACGGAGACGGTGCGCTGCATGCTTTTGTCAACAGATGCATGCACCGTGGCATGCTGCTCTGCCGCGAACGGCAAGGCAATGCGGCGAACTTCATTTGCCCGTATCACCAGTGGACCTACGATTTGACCGGACAACTGCGCGCCGTTCCATTTCCGCGCGGCGTCAATGGCGAGGGCGGCCTGCCGAAAGATTTCGACCGCGAAAAAATCCACCTGCATGAATTAAAAATTGAATCATACAAGGGCGTCATTTTCGGCACATTTTCCGACGCTGCTGAACCGCTGATCGATTATCTCGGCCCGGAAGTGATGTTTGAAATCGACCGCCTGTTTCACAAGCCGATCCGCATTCTCGGTTATCAGCGCCAGAGAATTTTCGGCAATTGGAAGCTCTATAACGACAATGTCCGCGATCCCAACCATGGCGGATTGCTGCACATGTTCCACGCCACCTTCGGGCTATACCGCCTGAGCCAAAAGGGCGGCGCCAAGCTAGATGCGCGCGGGCGTCACAACATCACCTGGAATTCCCTCGGCACGGATGACGAAAAGACGACCAGCGAAGGCTATGAGGGAACGAAGAAAGTCTATAAGCCGAAATTCACCTTGAATGACATGTCGATGTTGCAGAACCGCACCGAGCATCCTGACGATGTGACCCTGGTGATCCTCTCGGTCTTTCCCAATGTTGTCTTCCAACAAATCTCCAACAGCCTCTGCACGCGCCAAATTCGCACCATCGGCACCGACAAGATGGAGCTTTACTGGACCTATTACGGCTATGCTGACGATGATGAAGAGATGACCCAACACCGCCTCGACCAAGCCAATTTGGTCGGGCCGGGCGGCCTGATTTCGATGGAAGACGGCGAGGCGGTGGAGCTTGTACAGAACGCTGTTCAGCGCGAGCAGGACAAGCATGCAATGGTCGAGATCGGCGGCACCGGCAAAATCGAAACGCAGAAATCGCTGGTGACCGAAGTACCGATCCGCGGCTTCTATTCCTATTATTGCGAGCTGATGGGCTTCACGGCCGGCGTCGAAGCAGCGGCCGAATGACGGAGACGAGCGTGCGCGACGCCATCAACGACCTGATGGCCGATTACTGCCACTATCTCGACGACGACCGTCTCGAGGAATGGCTAGATTTCTTTACCGAAGATTGCCAATACAAGATCCTGTCGCGCGAAAACGTCGAGGACAGTCTGCCGCTCGAACTGCTGTCGTGCCGCAACAAGAACATGCTACGCGACCGCATCCTGTCGCTGCGCGAAGCCAATATCTACAACATCCATTTCGACAAGCATCTGTTGGGCGCAGTGCGGATTCTGGGAGCCGAAAACGGTGGCTACCGGGTGCAGGCGAATTACAGCCTCTATCAAAGCAATCAGGACGGCGTCAGCGAATTGTTCAGCGTCGGCACCTATCGCGATTTAATCACCTTCGCCGACGGCAAACCGCTGTTCAAAGAAAAGATCGCCGTGGCGGATACCTTCGGCATTCCGCGCCTGCTGTCGACGCCGATCTGAGTTTTTGAATTGCCGCAATTGCACCGTCGCCGGTGTTCCCGCCGGCTCGGGGCTTGCTCTACTCTGCGGCTTGCGACGCTTTTGCGCCGCGCGCGTCCCACGCATCGAGAATATCAGCCGATTCCATAACCAGCGCCATGTGGAGCGACATCATCTTGAGCGCCGCATCCTCCATTTCCGCATTGGTGCCGCGCACCAGATCTTGCGCGACGACGACGCGGTAATCGAGGTTGGAGGCATCGAACGCAGCATTCAGGACACAGCAATCGGTGAAGCCGCCGTTGAACACCACGGCGCGCACCCCCATGTTGCGCAGCAGGAAATCTAGATCGGTGGGATTGAAAATCGACAGCCGTTTTTTTGTCTCGACAATCTCGTCTTCGGGCTCGATACGAGTACGGAGGTCGGTCCATTTGCTGCCCTGGAGAGCGTGCTGATCGGCGCCCGGAATTTCACCGACATAAAGCGGGAACACCAGGCGCCAGGCGCTCACACCGCCTTTGACGTCATCACGCCCCGAGGCGCGCAGCACCGTGCGCACATGGATTATAGGCAGCCCCCTAGCGCGGCAAGCATCATGGAAGCTGTCGATCGGGGCGACGATTTCACGGGCGCGCGGCGCCGGACAGGGACAATCCGCATCCTCGCTCAAATGCCCTTCATGCATGTCGATGGAAACCACGGCAGTCCGCGCCGGATCGAGGAAGGATTCGAAAGCCGCGTCCGCGGGCAGAGGCCGACGCTGGCCATACACAAATATGTCGCTCATGCGGCTCCCCCCTTGCCAAGCTTTTGTTGAAGCCAGTTTGGCGTTCACCGCGGCGCAAGTCCAGGCCTGAGCGAACTGTGCGTTAGCGTTCCTCAAAAATCCTATTTACAATCGACGCACATACAGAAATAGCGGCGGCATTTGGCAGCAGAATTTGATGGAATTTCTCTCTCTCTCACTTCGTTCGATGAAGCTTTGGAAAAGCTTGAATTCTTTGGTGCCGACGCGGCATTTGTCGCCGGCGGCAGCGCCATGACGGCGGGAAAATGCGGCGGCGGGCAAAGCCAAACTGTGGCCACCGGCGGTGATTTCCTGCGCCGTCGCCGATGCTATCGGCAAACCAAACCGCAAAATCCCCATCGCCCCGGAACACCTGCTCGAAGCACGGGCCAGGGAAGAATAAACGCATGCAGCGACAAATAACCGAAATCACACCGAGGAACATCACATGACCGCAAATAGCACCCGACCGATCGGCGCACTTATATTTGGCGATACGCCGCCGGGCAAAATCGTCGAAATCTGCCAGAATTTGGAAAACAGCGGGTTCTCCGAAATATGGGTCGCTGAGGATTATTTCATGCTGTCCGGTTTTGCCACTGCCGCCACGGCGCTGGCGGCGACAAAACAAATCACCGTCGGCATCGGCGCGATATCAGGGCGGGTGCGCCACCCCGCAGTCACGGCGATGGAGGCCGCGACCCTGGCCGGCGTCCATCCCGGCCGGCTCAAGCTCGCCATCGGCCACGGCGTTCCGGCCTGGACCAGCCAGATGAAGCTGAAGCCCAAATCCTTTCTCAAATCTTTCCAGGAGGCCACCTCCGGCGTGAAGCGGCTGTTGAAAGGTGAAAGCCTGACCGAGGACGGCGAGTATTATTCCTATGACGCGGTGTCGCTCACCCATCCAGCGCCTGAGCTCGACGTTTTGGGCGCGGTGGTGGGACCGAAATCGACCGATCTGTGCGCCGAGATTTCAGACGGTATCGTGCTGTCGGTACTGTCCGGCCCGAAATATGTCGAGACGGTGAAGCAGAATATTAAAACGATTCGCAGCGCCAAGGGCCTACCGGGGAAATTTGATATCGTCACCTATGTGCTGGCTTCGGTCGGCGAGGACCGCGAACAAATCCGCAATGGGCTGAAGGACGTCGCAGCGTTTTATCTCGACGCCATGGGGGCGACGCTGATGACCGGCGTCTACGGCGCCAACGAACAGTTGCAGCAGATGATCAATCAGGGCGGTGCCGATGCCATCGCCAAGAACATGCCGGACGATTGGATGGATTGGCTCGCGGTCTGCGGCACGCCAGAGGATTGCATCAAATCGATCCACAATTTGTTCGACGCTGGGACAACCTCAATCGTGCTATGCCCGATGCCGACAAGCGATATCGATGTGCAGATCAAGCGCTTCAGTGAATCGGTGCTGCCGAATATCTAAGCAAATCCCGAGCAGGTGAAATCATCTGCGACGACGCATTTGCTTGAATTAAAATGAGACCGGACGGCGTGCTCTACTTGCGGTCCTCGCGCACATAGGGTGTGCCGAGGGCGCGCGGCGCGTCTTGGCCGGCGCGCATTTGGACGGCGGCGTAAATCAATACCGCTAGCGTCACGGCGTAAGGCGCCATTTCGAGGAAATATTGCGGGATGTTGTATCCGGTTGCCTTGAGGCGCGGAATGAGCGCCTCGATACCGCCGAACAACAGGCCGCCGAGGACTGCGCGCCACGGCCGCCAGCGCGAGAAAATGACCAGCGCCACGGCGATCCAGCCGCGCCCCTGGGTCATCTCTTCAACAAAAATCTTGGCAATTACCAGCGACAGATAACCGCCGGCCAATCCGATAAAGGCGCCGCCGAGTGTCGCCGCCAGCAGACGGTAACCTTCTACATTTATGCCGCCGGCGTCGGCGGCTTGCGGATTCTCGCCAACCGCGCGGAGACGCAGACCGATCCGCGTGTGATAGAGAAACCGCCATACAAGAATGGCGAGAATTAAGGTGACATAGACCACGATGTCCTGGCCGAACAGGAACCTGCCGATAACCGGAATATCGGTGAGCACGGGAATGTGGATCGGGTTAAGGGCGGAGAACGCCTTGTTAACCCAGGGCACGCCGATCAACCCGGTCAGGCCGATACCGAGGAAGACGAAGGTAATGCCGGTCAAGACCTGATTGGTGCGCAGCACGACGACAAAGAAGCCGAAACAGAAACCTAAAAACGCGCCGGCGAGGATGGCGAAGATAAATCCGAGAGCCGGGCTGTTGTCGAACTCAAGAAAGGCGATAACGCCGACCAAGGCGCCGCACAGCATGATGCCTTCGGCACCGAGATTTAACAGACCGGCGCGCTCGTTGATGATGAGGCCGAGCGCCGCGGCGATCAGGGGCAGCGCGAAAACGGGCGTGAAGGCCAGCCAATGGGTGAGGAAATCCATTACCTACGCCCGCTCGTAATGCGCCATGCGGAGGCGATAGCGGACAAAAAATTCTGATGCCGTTACTGAAAGCACAATCGCCGCCTGGAACAAGCCGACCAAGGCATCGGGCAGGCTATAGAAAACTTTCATGCTGTCGCCGGCGACATAAAGGCCCCCCATGAGAAAGGCGACGACCAGGACCATCAGCGGGCGATTCGCGGCAAGAAAGGCGATCACAATGCCGGAAAAGCCGTAGCCTGCTGCCAAGGTAAAGGTGAGGCGGCCTTCTGTCGCCGACGCAATGGTAAAACCGGCCACGCCGGCGAGAGCACCGGACGTCAAAGCCGATATCAAGGTGATGGCCGAGAGCGGCAGGCCAATCGCCAGCACCATGCGCGGGTTGACGCCGACGAAACGCGATTGAATGCCAAACCGACTGCGTTCAATCAGCCACCATACAAAGAACAGCGCCAAGCCAACAACGACGAGGCCGTAATGCACGTCTTCCCAACCGACCTTGGGCAGGCGTTCAAAATCGTCATAGCGCGGACTGTGCGGGAAATTATCCTTGGGGTCGCGCCACGGGCCGAACACCTGATTGAGGACGAAGTAAAAGGCGATGTAATTCAGGAGCAGGGTCGAAATGACCTCGCTGATGTTCAGGCGCAATTTCAACAGCGCCGCCGGCAATGCCCACATCGCGCCGAACAGAATGCTGAAGACGAACATCAACGGCAGGCGGAGGCTCTCCGGCCCGATATCGAAATAGGCGATGACGGTGCAGCCGACCACGCCCATGAAGAGCTGGCCCTCAATGCCGATATTCCAGTAGTTCACTCTAAACGCCATGGCGGCGGCGAGGCCGACCAGCACCAACGGCGTGCTTTGCACGACAACAGTACTCATGCCCGACGAGTTGAGAAAGGTGAAGACGATGAATTCATCATAGATCGACGACACATCAACACCGCGGCTCACCAGAATGGCGACGCAGATGCCAAGGCCGAAGAGAACGGCACCGAGAGCAATGGCGACGCGCGTGAAGAAGCCCATTTTCTGACGAACTTCGATTGTCAGGCGGCGGCCGCGGAGGAAGGAGAGCGAAAGGGCTGTCATAGTTCGACCTGCGCCATTCCTACGCGTGCCCGACCATCAATTGGCCGACCGCTTCGCGCGCCACCGGCGCGTCGAACTCACCGACCAGACGGCCGCGGTTGATCACCCCGACGCGATCGGAGACGGCAAGCACTTCATCAAGATCTTCGCTGATCAAAAGAATAGCGACGTCGCGTTTGCAGGCTTCGCGCAAATATTCATGCACGGCAGCGCAAGCCCGCACGTCCAGGCCACGGGTCGGCGAATGAGCTAGAAGGACAGTTGAGTCGCCCGACATCTCGCGCGCCAGGACGAGCTTTTGCGCGTTGCCGCCGGACAGCAGGCGGGCGCGTGTCGCCGGCCCGGCGCCGAGAATTTCATAATCTTTAATCGCTTCCAAGGTGCCGCGCAGGATGGCACGCCGATTTATCCAACCGGCCGGCCCAAACCTGCCACTCGACAGATGCGAGACGACATAATTATCCATCACCGAAAGATCGCCGGCGAGACCATAGATATAGCGTTCCGCCGGAATGGTTTTGACGCCTTTACGGCGCAGCTCCCCGGGCGTCGGCCGTTTCAGCACCTGCCCGCCGAGTGTGAATTCGCCGGATTCCATATGGCGTATGCCCATCAGGGTTTCCGCCAACTCGGTTTGACCGTTGCCGCCAACGCCGGCCAGGCCGTAAACCTGCCCGGCACGGAGCGTGATCGAGAGATCGTCCAGCGCGGTTGTGCCATTGGCACGCTTGGCGCTGATGTTCTTCAGTTCCAGCACGATATCGCCGCCGGCGCGCAACCGCAGGCTCTCGGAGGAGGCGGCCTCGCCGACCATCAGCCGCGATAATTCCGCCGGCGTCAGCTCGCCCGGGTCACGGCCGGCCTCGACCGTCGCGCCGGCGCGCATGACCGTGACTTTGTCGGCGTGGCTGAACACCTCGCGCAATTTGTGGGTGATGAGAATGACGCTCTTGCCCTGCTGGGCGAAGGATTTTAGCTGATCCAGCAGACGCGTCGATTCCTCGTCCGTCAGCACCGCGGTTGGCTCGTCGAGAATCAGAATGTCGGCGCCGCCCATCATCACTTTGATGATTTCGGTGCGCTGTTGTTCGGACACCGACAAGGTATCGATCCGGCGATCCGGATCGATTTCAAAACCGATATCGCGGCTGGCCTCGCCAATTCTCTTGCGCACCGCATTGAGGCTTTCGCGCCGGCTCGCGGACATGTGGCAAAAGGCGATGTTCTCCGCCACGGTCATGTTCTCGACCAGCTTGAAATGCTGATGAACCATGCCGATCCCAAGAGAATTCGCAGTCAACGGCCCGTCTATGGCGACCGATTTTCCATTCACCCTGACCACGCCATGGTCAGGAGAATAGAGGCCGCAGGCGATATTCATGAGCGTCGACTTGCCGGCGCCGTTTTCACCCAGGAGCGCGTGGACCTCACCGCGCTCGGCAAGAAAAAAGGCGTCCACAAGAGCCGGATTACCGTCAAAGCTCTTGTGGACGCCTTGGAATTCGAGAGCGGCGCTCATCAGTTCAGCCCGTGCATGGTCAAACTATATCGGGCCAAACTGCGTGCCGTTCTCGGCTTTACAGTGTTTTGGTCGAGCCAACGACTCCTTGGAGCAACCAATCCATCCCCCAAAGATCTCCGTCTGAAGGTACTTCGCCTTCCTTGACGCGCAAGGTTCCATCCTGGTCGTACAGCGGACCCTCGAAGACATGCTTGCCGCCAGCGATCGCGGCCTTTTCAGCATCAATCTTGGCGACGATATCGGCCGGCACGGCATCGCCGCAGCAGGCGATATCGTTGCCGCCGTCTTGGATATGGATGAAATCACCATAGGGCTGAGCGGCCGGATCCCATACACCGTCGACCATCTCCTGAATCTTGGGGATCAGATAGCGGTCCCACACCCAAATTTGCGAGCATTGGGTGGCCTCGGGCGCGAATTCTCTCATATCGCGGTGATGCCCGGTGCCGTAAATGCCGTTTTCCTGGGCAACGATCTGCGGGGTGGGCGTATCGACATGCTGGCCGATGACATCGACGCCCTGTTCGACAAGCGCCTGCGCCGCAGCTCGCTCCTTGACCGGGTCGTTCCAAGCGCCGGTGTAGACGACATGCAAGGTCACGTCCGGATTCACCAGACGCGCACCAATCAGATAGGCGTTGACCGTCCAATTGACGACGCCGAAGGGATTAGCGGCGACGAAGCCAATCTTGTTGGATTTGGTCAACGCGCCGGCAGCGATGCCACAGAGATAATGCGGCTCATAGGAGCGGCCGTAAATGGCCTGCAAATTGCCAGCATTGGTGTTGCCGCCCGGATTGATGAACGCCACGTCCGGATATTTCTCGGCGAGCTCGAGGAAGCCGTCGCTATGGCCATAGGCGCTGCCAAGAATGATGTTGTAGCCGCGTCTGATATATCTTTCGGCCGCTGGCTTGATCTCCGACACAACTTCGGGAATTTTCTCTACAAACGGAATGTCCCAGCCAAAATGCGCATCGATGCGCAGTTTGGATTCGTGAATTGCCTGGGTCCAACCGCCGTCGCTCTTGACGTCAAAATAGAGCCAAGCCGGCTTCGGGTCGCCTTTCAATTTAAACGGTTCCGCCGTCGCAGCTTGCCCAAAGGTCAAAGCCACCATCGAAATCATAATACCCGCCAGTGCGAGCCTAATAACTTTCATAGATCGTCTCCCTCTCATGTTTCTTCTCTCGCGCCAATTGCGGCCCCTTCGCGTGGGGCGCTTTTTCGTCTTATTACTTGCCGGCGCTTAACCCCCGACCCTTTTCACGGCGAAGCGTAGGACAGAAGTCTTCTTGTCGGCAAGGCCAATAGCGGTAATTCGTCCTTCGTCGCGTCGCGGCACCAATACCGCTAGAAGTGGATTTCACGGCAGCACCTGCTTTTGGATTTGCTTCCTGAATTCCACCGATCTCATGGTCACGGGCTCACCCAATTGGCGCCAATTTTAGCCTGACCAGCCGCCCATGAAGCGGGAAAATATATTTGCCCGCTATGTGGATATTGTATTCGTTTCTGAAACTTTTCGTCAAGTTGTCAGGACAAAGACCGCGGATTAGCGATAGGGTCCGCAACTGGCCATAGCTTCGGTATCTTCATAGGCATCCCACAGGACAATCTTGTCGCCGCGCACTTGGAACACCCAGCACCATTTTGCGCGGTAATCCTTTCCGCTGATTTGCGAGGCCGCTTCTTCGAGGCCGGTGACAGCCACCATATCGTCCTCGGCCACCCATATCTTATGCTCATGAGAGATGATTCTGAGTGCCGCCGGCATGACTTTGAAATATTCGTCGATCTTGGCCGCACCCTGCCAGCGCCCGGCCCACGGTAAATCGCTCGAGCCCGGCATATCGATCACGGCGTCATCGGCAAACGTGGCTATAATCGCCTCAATATCGCCGGTCGCCAGATAACCCACCCATTTTTCGATAACCGCCTTGGCCGATGAAGTTGTCATTTATTTTCTCCCGCTCGTTGAGTCTTTTGGTTTGTTCACGTTATCCAGATTACCCGGCCAAAGAGTAGACTTTCACGGCCCGGCATACCATCGCGATAACAACACACCATATGCCGGGTTATTCGGCGCTGCGATGACCTTGACCCCGGCGGTACTTTATCCGATATACGGATACGCTGATTTTTCGAAAACTGCGCGGGAAAGCATGGCGCAAAAGAATCAAAATGGTGGCGCAGCCGAGGAGAGAGCGCCGGCCCTGAAGGGTGTGCGGCGCTCCCTGCAGGTGCTGGAATATATCGCCCTCAATCCCGGCCGCGCGACCGATGTCGCCGCGGGATTAAAAGTTTCCTGGGCAACGCTGCACCGCACGCTGAGCGAGTTGGAGCAAGGCGGCTTTATCGCTCGCGACGGCGATTCAAACCGCTACGCTATCGGCCCCAGAATGTGGTTTATCGGCACCGCCTATCTCGCAGGACATAAGGTGCTGGAGGCAGCGCGACCCTATCTCGACACCGCTGCCGAAGCCGGCGATTACACGGTGCAACTGGTGGAGCGTTCGGGCCGCCTGGCGGTCACCCTGTATTCCTATCAGACCGCCGGGGAGGTCATCACTAAATCCACCTATGGCTATCATTTTCCACTGCATTGCGGCTCCAAGGGCCAGGTTCTGCTGGCCTATTCCGCGGCACAGGAGATCGATGAGTTTCTCAGCGGCCCGTTGGAAAGCCTGACGCCGGAAACGGTCACCCAACCCAAAGCGTTGCGCAAGCGCTTGAAAGAGATCAAATCCCAGGGCTATGCACAGACTGTCGGCGATGTGCAGCATTTCACTGGCTCTTTGTCGGCGCCGGTTTTTGACCGCACCCACCAGGTGGTTGGCGCCGTCTGCTTCATCACCGCGCGGAGCGCCTTTCGCGACAGCGCGCAGGTCGAGACGATGCTGGAAACACTATTGCGCACCGCCCAATCGGCCTCGTTGGCACTGGGCTGGCGGCCAGGCGCGGCACCGCAAAGTTGAGCCGCCAGGGGATGGTATGGTTTGTGATTGTTCGCATTACGGATACAATAACCACTAAATGGATACACACTTTCGGCCTTGAGAGCGCCCGTGCCAGAAATTTCGCAGAGCTTTGAAATCGATCAGCCGCCGGAAACGGTGTGGCGCTTCTTCCAGGATGTGCCGCGCGTCGTCACCTGCATGCCAGGCCTGGAATATGCTGGCCTTAAGGCCGACACAGCAGACAGTGAAACCCATCGCGGCAAGGTGCGCATCAAGCTCGGCCCGGTAAGCGCCGCCTTCGAGGGCGAAGCCGCGATTCTCGAGAGCGATGAAACCGCCCGCTCGGCGCGCATCGAGGGCAAGGGCATCGACAAGCGCGGTGGCAGCCGCGCCAGCGCCTCGGTGGTGTACAAGATAGTTGAAAATGGCGCCGGCAGCCGCGTGCAGCTCGACGCCGACATCAAGCTATCCGGCGCGCTGGCGCAGATGGGCCGGACCGGAATCGTGCAGGATGTGGCGGCGCAAATCACTGAGCAATTCGCCGCGAGCCTGCGCGCGACGTTGGCCGCGGATGGCGATGCGCAAACGGCAGCAACGGGCGCCGAAGCAACCGGCGGGGAAGCACCTACCTCGGCACCATCGCCGCCACCGGTGCCGAGCGAAATACGCGGCGATGCGCTGCTGCTCAAGATCCTCTGGCGCCGCATCAAAATGTTGTTCGGCTGGCGCAGCGCATAGCACCGGGTTAGGCTCTCACGCCCCTTCACCCAAACAGGCTGAGAGCAATATGTCCGAGATCGAATATTTTTATTCCGCGCATTCCCTTTTTGCCTATTTCGGTTCAGCCCGCCTGACCGAGATTGCACAAACCGCCGGACGCCGCATCGCGCATCGGCCGATCGATTTGCCCAAAGCCTTGATGGGTGTCGGTGCGACCCCGTTCAAGGAACGCAACAAAAAACACTTCGACTATTTTTTCGGCCGCGAAGAAGAACGCTGGGCGGAATATCGCAACGCGCCGATCCTGTCCCACCGCCCCACCCATCACGACAATGACACGACCCTGGCGAACTGCATGCTGATCGCCGGCTTGGAACGCGGCATCGATATCGGCCCGCTGGCGCATGCCATCCTGCAAGCGCATTGGCGCGACGATGCGGATTTCGCTTCGCCGCAGACCCTGGCCGCACTGGCCGGGCAGGTGGGCATCGATGCCGCGCCGCTGCTTGATGCCGCCGGCACGCCGGAAATTCACGCGCTTTATGACAAAAATACGGCGGAGGCGATTGCCCGCTCTGTGTTCGGCTCGCCGACATATTTTGTCGACGGCGATATGTTTTATGGTCAGGACCGATTGGAGATGGTCGAGCGCGCGCTACAGAAACCGTTTGCCGGAACCTGGCCGCGGGTATGATTCCGACCGTGGCATGAGCGCCTCGTGAGCGGCGTCGTTATTCTCGGCGTGTTCGTCGCCGATACGTCGTACCGCGCGGCGCGCCAGCCGCGCATGGGCGAGACGATTCTAGGCGCCGGCTTTACCCTTGGTCCCGGCGGAAAAGGCTCCAACCAAGCCGTTGCTGCCGCCCGCCTGGGCGCGGACGTGACCTTCATTTCACGAATCGGCGACGACCCGTTCGGAGATATGGCGATGGCGCTGTGGGCCGAGGCCGGTGTCAAGACGCAAGTGCAGCGCGTGCCGGAGAGCTATACCGGCGCGGCCTCGATCTTTCTCGAAGAGAGCAGCGGCAACAACGCGATCATCATCTGCCCCGGCGCGGCGGCAACCCTCTCGCCGGCCGACATCGAAGCCGTGGGGGACGTCATCCGCGCCGCCTCGGTGTTCGTCACCCAACTTGAACAACCCCTCCCCGCCGCACGCCGCGCGCTCGAGATCGCCCGCGAGGCGGGCGTGACGACGGTTCTTAACCCGGCTCCGGCGGCGCAATTGGACGCGGGATTCTTTGCCTTGTGCGATTATCTCACGCCCAACGAGACCGAAGCCGAAGACTTGACCGGCATCAAAGTCGAGACCGCAGGGGAAGCCCGCTTGGCCGCCCAAGCGCTGATGGATAAAGGCGCCAGTGCGGCGATCATCACGCTCGGCGAACAGGGCGCGTATTTGCACAACAACGAGATTTCAGAGTTATGCCCGGCCTTTGAATTCGCTCCCGTAATTGAGACGACAGGCGCGGGCGATGCCTTCAACGGTGCATTCGCGGTGGCGCTGGCGCGCGGCGATACGGCGCTGGAGGCCGTGCGTTATGGCTGCACGGTAGCCGGTATATCCGTGACCCGCCCCGGCACGGCGCAATCCATGCCGTCTCTGAAGGAAGTCCAAGCGGCGCTCGAAGCCTGAGCGGCTATTCCTCTGACTCGCCGCCGAGTGCGGCAAAAATCATGTTGGGCGTGAGGGGCACATGTTCGAGCGGGCCGATGCCGAGCGGACGAAGTGCGTCGGCGACGCCCGAGGCGACGACCTGGCCAACCGGAATGCAGCCGGCTTCGCCGACACCTTTGACGCCGAGCGGGTTGAGCGGCGACGGCGTTTCGAGATGGAGGATTTCGGCCTTTGGTACTTCGGTGGCGTAGGGCATCAGGAAATCCATGAAGTTGGCGTTGCGTGGATTGCCCTCTTTGTCATATTCGATGCGCTCGTAATGCGCGCCGCCGACGCCTTGCGCGATGCCGCCCATGATCTGGCCTTCGACAATGGTCGGGTTGATCATGCGGCCACAATCATGAACGCAGATATAGCGCTTGAATTGAATCGAACAGAGGCCGGGATCAACCTCGATAATGGCGGCATGCACGCCATACGCCCAGGCAGCATGGGGCGGGCTGTAATAATCCGTCGCCTCCAGGCCGGGCGCCGCGCCCTCGGCCAGGGCCGGGCCGTCATGGCGGCTGGCGGGGGCGAATTGGGTCGAGGTTTTGGCGGCCTCGTTGAAAGCATAGCGCAACGGGTTTGACGCGGTGGCGATCTCGGCCAAGCTCACGGCCATGGCGGGCACGCCGCTGACAAACGCCTTGCCGCCTTCAAGGACGAGATCTTCCTTGGCGGCTTCGAGCATATTAGAGGCGGCATCGAGGACCTGCTCGCGCACTTGTGACGCTGCTTTGTGGACGGCGTTGCCGCTCACCACCGCGGCGCGGCTGGCGAAGGTGGCGACGCCCCAATCGAAGGCGCCGGTATCGCCTTCGACGACGATCACATCGCCCACATCGACGCCCAGCTGATCGGCGGCAATTTGCGCGAACACGGTCTCATGGCCCTGGCCCTGGCAGGAGAGACCAGTGTTGACATAGACCTTGCCGGTGATCGGATGAATGCGGATATGGCTGCCTTCATAGGGGCCGAGCCCGGTGCCTTCGACGTAATAACCCAACCCCAAGCCAAGATAGCGTCCCTCGGCCCGCGCCGCTTCTTGCTCGGCAGCGAAAGCATCGAGATCGATCGCCTCGACGATCATGTCGAGCGCGCGGCCATATTGGCCGCTGTCATATTCCACCGGCAGGCCGTCAGCGAACAACAGGCCTTCGCGGCGGTAGGGGAAATCCTCATCGCGGATGAGATTGCGCCGGCGCACTTCGAAACGGTCGAGGCCGAGCTCGTCGGCCAGCTTGTCCATGGCGCGCTCGATGGCGAAACAGGCCTGCGGCCGGCCGCAGCCGCGATAGGGCGTGATCGGCACAGTCGGCGTGAAGACTGCCTTAAATTCAACTTCGATATGGGGCACGCGGTAGGGCCCGGCGATCGAGGTCGAGGCGACCTGGGCGACGGCAATGCCATAGGGAATAAAAGCGCCGGTATCGTGCAGGAAGAAATCGCGCAAACCAAGAACTTCACCATCCTTGGTGGCGGCCAGTTCAAGCTCGTGGATTTGCGTGCGCTCCTGCGCCGAACCGATGAAATTTTCGTTGCGGTCCTCAATATATTTGACCGGCCGACCGAGTTGCATGGCGACATAGGGCACCAGCAGTTCATCGGGATAGAAGAGATACACTTTTTGCCCGAAGCCGCCGCCGACATCGGGCGCGACCACGCGCACTTTGTCCTCATCGAGGCCGAGGATGGAGGCGAGGCCACCGCGCACCGCAATCGGCGCTTGCGTGCCATCCCACACCATCAGTTCGCCCGTGACCGTGTCATAGCGCGCGGCGACGGCGCGGCATTCGAGCGGCGCCGCGGTGCTGCGGTCAATCTGGACTTTGATCTTGGTGATGTGATCGGCGCGCGCGAAGGCGCTATCGGGATCGCCCGAGCGCTGCACGAAATGCGCCGCCACATTGTTGGCGACATCGGGATGCACACGCGGCGCATCGTCTTGCACAGCCGCCGGCAAATCCAATTCGACATCGAGCGGCTCGTAATCCACATCGATCAAGCGGGCGGCATCTTCCGCCGTGTAACGATCGACAGCGACCACCAGGACGACGGTCTGGCCGACATAAAAGACATCGTCGCGCGCCAAGGGGCGCTGGGTGCGCGGCTCGGTAAGCGAGGGATGGGGAATGAGCAGCGGCATGAGAATATCGAGGCGGCCAAGATCGTCGCAGGTATAGACGGCGGCAACGCCGTCCATCTCGCGCGCCGCTTCACAATCGATTGAGCGGATATGGGCACGCGCGAAGGGGCTGCGCACGAACGCCACATGCAGCGCGCCCTCAAGCGGAATATCGTCGATAAAGCTGCCTTCGCCGCGCACCAGTCTGGCATCGGCAAGGCGCTGTACGCGTTCTCCGAACAGGGCGGTCGACATGCGATTACGACCCTTTGCTGGTGGTCATGAGTTCATGCGCGCGGCGCACCGCCTTCACAATATTCTGATAACCGGTACAGCGGCAGAGATTGCCCGACAAAGCCTCGCGGATGGCGTCCTCGCTCAAATCAGGATTCTCATTTTCCTCAAAGAACGTGACCAACGACATGATGAAGCCTGGTGTGCAGAATCCGCATTGCAAAGCATGGCACTCGTGAAAGGCTTGCTGGACGGGATGCAACACATCGTCACTGCTGGCAACGCCTTCGATGGTGCGGATAATTGCGCCCTCGGCCTGTACCGCGAAGGTGAGGCAGGAGCGCGCGGCGGCGCCGTCGAGGCTGACCGTGCAGCAGCCACAAACGCCGTGCTCGCAGCCAACATGGGTGCCGGTCAGGCCGAGTTCGTGACGCAGGAAATCCGACAGCAGCAGGCGTGTGCTGACGCGCCGCGTCACGGCCTCGCCATTGACGGTGAGCGATACCTCGCGCGTCGGATCGCTATTTGCTCTCGCCGCCGTCTGGCGCACACGCCGCGTCATGACTGGCACCTTTGTTGCGCGCGGGCGCGCGCTTCCGTCAGAGTGCGGCGCGTCAGGGTATCGACCAGATGGCGGCGATAAGCAGTGCTCGCCTGGCCTTCGTCCAACGACGTCACCGCGTCGCGCGCGGCCTTGGCCGCAGCCGCGATGGCAGCATCGTCGAGCATCCCGCCGATTAACTCGGCTTCGGCCTTGTCGAGCCGTACCGCTGTTGAAGCGATGCCGCAGGCCGAGAGGCGTGCCGCCGTGCAACGGCCCGCATCATCGAGCGTTACCAGAGCGCAGATGCCCGCCAGAGCGTAATCGCCGTGGCGGCGGGCAAATTCCTTGAATGACCAGCCGGTGTTGGGCGCGAGCGTCGGAACGCGCACGGCGGTGATCATTTCATCATCCGCCAGACTGGTAGTGAGATGAAATTTAAACAGATCGCCGGCTGCGATCGTGCGGCCACCCGACGGGCTGCGCACGTCTACCGCGCCGCCGGTGGCGAGTAACATGGCCGGCAATTCCGCCGCGGCATCGGCGTGGGCGATACTGCCGGCGATCGTGCCGCGGTTGCGCACCACCGCATGTGCGACATTGAGAAGGACCTCGCGCAGTAAGGGATTGGCGCGGTGTACCGCTTCGTCTTTCTCGACTTGGCGCTGGCGCACCATGGCGCCGATGGTGATCTCGGCGTCGCCAACATCAACATTTTTTAGTGCGTCTATGCGGCCTATATCGATTACCAAAACCGGATTGGCGATGCGGAAATTTAGTGTCGGAATCAGGCTTTGGCCGCCAGCAAGCAGCACCGAATCCTCTTCGGCCGCGCGCGCGGCGACGGCGTCTTCGACGCTCTCAGGCGTTACGTAGTCGAACAGCGGTGGCTTCATCTTGCCAATTCGTCTCGTCGATATCGCCGGCAAAGCAACCGTCGTCGGGATCGCTCCAACCGTCCGGCCAATTAATGCCCGTATCGCGCTTTATTTGCGCGAAATATGGGCCGCGGTCAAACATTGCCAGGCGGCCCCGCGCCTGGCGCAGCTCGGCGCGGCGGTTGACGGTGGCGGCTGCATCGGCAGTGAGCAGGCGCCCGTCTTTTTTCAATACCACGCCATATTTTTCCAGCGCCGCCTGTTCCGAGACCAGGCCCGAACGCACATCTGCACATACGCGCTCGGTCTCACGCTCCAGCGGATCGCCCCAGCCGCCGCCACCGGTGGTCTTGATGCGCACCACCGAACCGGCGTTAATAGCGACATTGTCTGACATGCCGGCGACCGTCTGTTCGGCATCATCGCCATCGCTGACGGTAATACCGTAGGCATCGCCCGGCCCACCGCCATTGACGCCGTATGTGTTCAATAGCGCGCGGTCAGCATTTGAAAGAAGTTTTGAATCGGCCAGTGCGCGGACGCGCTTGTCATATCCGCAGCCGCCGCGACGGTATCCGACGCCGCCTGAATCCGTCGCCAAGCCAAGCTTCTCGACCAGCACCGGATAGCGCGTCTCGGAAAATTCGGCCGGCAGGTTGCGCGAATTGGGCACGATATGGACAACATCGCTGCCGTCAGCCCAGGGCCGCCCCGGCCCGCCACCACCCAATACCTCGCGGAAGAGATAAAAATCTTTCGACGTATCGCCGCCATGCAGGCCCCAGATACGGATGGTTTCGTGATCCGCCGGCATGCGCCCGCCGGTCGCCTTGGAAAGGCAGGCGGCGAACACGCCCAGAGAGCGCAGCAGGATGAAAAAGCGCAGCCCCGTGGGTTTGCCGAAGGTCGGCGTGACCAACGTGCCCTTGCCGGGGAAATTGACCTCGATGACGTCGAGCACGCCTTCGTTCATGTCTATTTCCGCCGCGCGCTCGGGCGTCTCAGCGAGCGAGCGCAACACCGGCGCAACCCATTTTCGGAAGAACTTGCCGTCGCTATAGTCAATTGGCCAATTGATTGGCCCCTTGGCTTCCGGGTCGGTGCCGGTAAAATCGAGGGTGATCTTATCGGCGGTCTTGGTCATGGTCAGGCGGAGCGCATGCAGCTTCGGCGCCTCAACGCCATCGCACTCGATATAATCTTCCCAGTGATAGACGCCATCGGCGATCTTGGGCAGCAGCTCTTCGCGGATGGTGCGGGTGCAGTTCTCGATGATGGCATCGAAGGCGGCTTCGAGATTGTCGACGCCGTAGCGCTCGGCCATGGCGATCATCCGCCCAGCGCCCAATTGTGCGGCGCCAATCTCGGCATCAACGTCGCCGCGGAGATGCTCGGAGAGCCGCGAATTGCGCTCGACAATCTTCAGCACCGCTTCATTCAGAACGCCGCGGTCCGAGAGCTTGACCGGTGGGATAACGAGGCCCTCTTGCCACATATCGGTGGCATTGACCGGCATGCTACCCGGCACCGCACCACCGACATCATCATGATGGCCGAACACCTGGCTGAAGCCGATCAAGCGCTCGCCGTAAAAAATCGGCACCGTGGTGCAGAGATCGGGGATATGACCGATGCCGCCGGAGGAGTTGTACGGATCATTCCAGAAAAACACGTCGCCGGGATGAATATCGTCGGCGCCGAAATATTCGAACACGGGCTCAACCAAGGCGGAATAAGAGCGTCCGGTTAATTTTCGCCCTTTGGCGTCAAATAGTGCGACGCGGTAATCATGCTGGTCACGGATCATCGGCGAACGCGAGGTGCGCTCGACAGCCGCTTCGATTTCCAATTCCGCCGAGCGAATGGTGCCGACGATGACTTCCAATTCCACCGGTCCGATGGCAGCCCTCTTTTCTTGACCAGAATCAGAGGTAGTGGAAGTTTCGCTCATGTCAGTTTCTCCAGCAAAAGATTGCCGTGCGCGTCGGCGCCGACCCGCCAACCTTCCGGAACCACAACCGTCGAGCCATATTCCTCGACGATCAGCGGCCCGTTCAGCACATGGCCGGAAGACAATGCCCCACGGCGGAATATATCGCACTCGGCCCACCCCTGGCCACGCCAATAGACCGGGCGCCTAGAGGCGGCGGCCGGCGCGCCAACCTGTTGCTCGGGCGGTGAGACGCTCGGCCGGTGAATGCGGCCAATCGCCTGAATACGTAAATTCACCAGCTCGACATCCTGGGTGCCTTCATAGGCAAAGCCGAAGGTGCGCTTGTGGACGCGGTGAAACTCCGCCCACAGATGCGCGACGGCACCATCGCCGGTGAGCGCGGCCGGTACGGTCACCGGCACTTCATGGCCTTCGCCGACATAGCGCATATCGGCCGAATGGCTGATCTGAATAGCGTCCTCACCGACGCCTTCGGCGGCGATTTCGCGCCGTCCCTGGGCCACCAACGCGCTCCACGCGGTGATGATCTCCGCGCTATCGGCGTTCGATTGCTGGCGCACCAGGGTGCGGATATAGTCGCGCTTAATGTCTGAGACATGCAGGCCGAAGGCCGACAGATTGCCCGGATTGGGCGGTGACAAAACCGTGCGGATGTTCAAGAAATCCGCCACTTCGGCAGCAAAAAGGCCACCCGCGCCGCCGAACGCCACCAAGGCGTACAAGCCGGGCTCGCGGCCCTTCATCACCGAGACCTGGCGGATGCCATTAACCTGGTTGGCGGCGGCAATTTCCATCACCCCGGCGGCGGCTTCCTCGGCGCTCATATCGAAGCGCTCGCCGAGCAGCGCAAAGGCGCGCTTCGCCGCAGCGCCGTCAAGGGCGATTTCGCCGCCGACCAAGGCCTGCGGCAGGCGCCCGAGCACCAGCGCGGCATCGGTTACTGTCGGCTGGGTGCCGCCGCGGCCATAACAAATTGGCCCGGGCTCGGCGCCGGCGCTTTTGGGCCCCACCTTGAGGGCGCCGTAATCATCGACCCAGGCAAGCGAACCGCCGCCGCTGGCGACGGTGGCAATATCGAGCATCGGCGTCTTGACCGGATAATTTTCGACCAGCGAGTTGCTGGTGAGCTGCGGCTCAAGATTTTCAACCAATGAGACATCTGTGGAGGTGCCGCCGACATCGAGGGTCAGGATATCGTTGAAGCCGGCGAGACCGGACATGAAGGCGGCGCCGAGAACACCGGCGGCGGGGCCCGAGAGCAGCATCGTCACTGGCTTTTCGCCAGCCGCGCGGTTGCTGACCACACCGCCGTTGGACTGCATGATAAGGAACGGAATTTCGCCGGCTTCGCGCTGAATCTCCGCCGCCGCATGGTTGAGATAGGTCTTGCAATAGGGCTTCACCATGACATCGATCAGGGTCGTCATGGCGCGCTCATATTCGCGGTATTCCGGCAGCACGACAGACGACAGCGACACGAAGAGCTGCGGGAAATGCTCGGCGATGATCTCGCCCACCCGCTGCTCATGGCGCGCATCGGCGTAGGAATGGATCAGGCACACGGCGAGGCGGGTGACGCCATCGGCGACCAGTTCCTCGACCGCCGTGATGACGCCGGCCTCGTCGAGCGGCGCTAATTCGTTGCCCTCAAAGTCAAGACGCCCCGAGACCTCGCGCACCAGATGCAACGGCACCAGGCGTGGCGGCTTGACCCAGAAGAACGAATTGCCATAGCCGTCGGGCACCGACTGGCGGGCGATTTCGATGATGTGGCGGAAGCCCTTGGTCACCAACAGGCCGAGGCCTTCGAATTTATGCTCCAGCACGGCGTTGGTCGCCGTGGTCGAGCCGTGCAGCACATGGCTGACATCCGCCGGCCCGCCGCCCGCCGCCTCAGCCGCCTTGCGCAAACCATTCAACAGGCCAACGCTCGGATCGGACGGCGTGCTCGGCGTTTTAATCGCGTGCTGGGCGCCGGTCGCCTCGTTGATCGCGACAACATCGGTAAACGTGCCGCCGGTATCGATTGCAATACGAAGATTCATGCCCTGCCCAGTCGCTCAAGGGCCGCGCTGACGGCCAATAAGAAATATCCGTTATGCGGATATGATATTCAAAAAATAAGGTAATTGAGCTCGACTATCATGTCAAGCGGACGGCCAGCGGAATTGGGTTGCGTGAGGAAAGCTGCGTCCGGCAAAATCCTCGTATAGATAGAAAAACTGTGTCGCTATTGCAAACAACTGAATAGCCTAAATTAGGGATACTCGGCGTCAAGTAAAGACTCACATAAATTTCAAACTCTCTAAGAACCCGGGACTGAGATGATGAATATTGCTTCAATTTTCGTGGTCGTTTTGGCTGGATTTGCCCTCGCGTCATGCAACACGACGTCAAGCATGAATGTCCCTAAAGCAAAGACCACAGTTTCTAGAAGCATTGACCAACCTGTTAGCCAACAGGCGTCGTTCGCGCTCTCGAGGGTACTGGCCAATCTAAAACGTGGAACGACAGTCGGGCATTTCCCGGGAGGCGGTGTCGAAGGCGTTGAAGGCTATGGCTGCAATGCGAGGATGCAGGGGAACGCCACCTTGGAGTGGGGCGCCGGAAGTTCCGAACTTGGAAATTGGAGCACCGAGTTGGGCGAAATATTTTTTGAGGTGATGAGCCAAAAGGGACTCAACATCGCCGGCGACCCGACAGACCTCTTTGATCGGGGAGACGCCGCTACGTCAGCTGAATATTTCATCGGCGCCAGAATATCCCAGCTCAATTCAAATTACTGCCAACCGGTCAGCTTTTGGGACGGTACGCCGCAAGACGAATATAGCGGAGAAACATACATCAAAGTGGAATGGACAATATTCTCGAATCTTCTTCAAAGGGAAATATTGAAAACAACGACGGACGGATATTACAAGTTAATTCAACCAAAACGCGAAGGAATTGTGCTCACGTTTCAAAACGCTTTTGCAAATGCTGCCGAAAACCTTACTTCTTCCGAGGCGTTTATTGACATCGCCTTGCGCAAAAACACAGCGCAAGCGGAAGAGAATGTCGGGGACATGATTCTCATCGATAAAGTAATTCTCAAGCAGAATCTGGCAATAGATAACCTCGGCCTTATCATGCCGGCTGTGGTGACGGTGCGTGTTGGAGGCGGCCACGGCACCGGGTTCGTCATTGCAGAAAATGGCCTGATTTTGACGAACGCCCATGTGGTTGGGCCGGCGGAATTCGTGAATATAATTTTGAACAACGGAGTGGAACTAAAGGGTGAAGTATTGAGAAGAAGCGATCAGCGGGATGTCGCGCTGATAAAAGTTCCCATTCGCGTACCCTCCGTCCTCGCTATCCGCGAGGAAGCCGTCAGGCCATTGGAGAAAGTTTTCGTCATCGGCACTCCTATTGACATCGGGCTGAAATCAACAATAACGACCGGCATCGTCAGTGCGCTCAGGCGTATGGAGCGTACTAATTTGGACTTCATTCAGGCGGACGCAGCAATCTCGCGAGGCAACAGTGGCGGCCCCCTATTGGATGAAGGGGGAAATGTAATTGGCATAAGTGTCTTAATAATCGCCCCGGAAGTGAGCGAGGGATTAAACTTGTTTATCCCAATCGGTTCCGCGCTCAACGCTTTAAATATCGAGATTGCCCATAGTGGTGGCTAAAGCGACGTCACATAGCGCATCCAAATAACGCGGAGCAGGACGTCTCAGTGGCGGTGATTGCGCCTTCAAATTCACCGATCCAGGGCTTGGATGGGACGACGCTTGGTGTCGCTCACCGGGGCCTGCGGTAACGCCAGGCTCGCCGCCGATTTAATCCAGTGGCCGGACTGTCCAGTGTTCGTCGATCTCGATGCCGGCTTGGGTCATGATGACGTTGACCGGGCAGCGCTTTTGGAGCGTCGCTTTCATCACCGCCAGCTGATCGGCGCTCGCGTCGGTGGCGAAATCGAGGCGGAGGTCGATCTTTTCGATTGGCTTGGTTATCTCGGCAACGCCGCCTATGCCGCGAATGTCGAGTTCGGTATCGAGCGACATCTTCATGTCATCGATGCGCACGCCCAACTCTTCGGCGATAATTCCGAGGATGACATGCGAGCAGCCGGTGAGCATGGCGACGAAACTGTCGAACGGCGGCGGCCCGATATCGCTGCCACCACGCGCCGGCGGCTCGTCGGTATGAATGCGGTGGCCTTCATAATTGAGCTGCAGACAGGTCGGCGTAAGGCCGACCGCCACCACAGATTTCGGCCTTTTCTTCAACGTGATCTTGCTCACTTGGATTCTCCCCAGCGCTAGACGCGGTCCATCTTTTCAGACTGACAGGTTGCGTCATCTTTTGCGCGCTGAAAAGGCCCGTGCGAGCGCACTGGATCAGCTTTTGAAATCAGGGCGATATTCTCCTAATTCCGGGTCAGTGGCTTATATTTAATCCTGTGCGGCTGGTCTGCTGCTGCACCCAGGCGACGACGGCGGTCTGCGTCGTAATCGTCGTAGTTGCCTTCAAACCAGACAACTTGGCTATCACCTTCAAACGCTAGAATATGGGTCGCCAGCCGGTCTAGAAACCACCGGTCATGCGACGTTATCAAAATGCAGCCGGCGAATTCTAACAATGCCGCTTCCAAGGCACGAAGGGTTTCCATATCTAGATCGTTGGTTGGTTCATCGAGAAGTAAAACATTGGCACCGGATTTCAGCATATTTGCCAAATGTACCCGATTCCGTTCACCGCCCGATAGCTGTCCGACATTTTTTTGCTGGTCGGCGCCCTTGAAATTGAACTGGGCGACATAGGCGCGGCTTTGTATGGAGCGCTTACCCAATTGCAGTTCGTCCAAGCCGCCGGAGATCTCTTGCCAGACGTTATTTGATTCGTTCAAGGTATCTCGCGACTGATCAACGTAACCTAAGACTACCGTGTCGCCGGTTCGCAACGTGCCACTATCGACCTGTTCCTCCCCCGTAATCATGCGAAACAATGTTGTTTTACCCGCGCCATTGGGTCCGACAATACCGACAATTCCCCCCGGCGGCAGTTTAAAATCCAGGCCATCCATCAAAAGGCGGTCGCCAAATCCCTTTTTTAAACCTTGCGCTTCAATCACCAAATTACCGAGGCGGGGACCCGGCGGTATAATAATTTGTGTTGTGCCAGAATCTTGCTCTGCGGCGTCAGCTAACAGTTTATCATATGCTGTTACGCGAGCTTTGCTTTTTGCCTGGCGGGCACGCGGCGAGGACCTAATCCATTCCAACTCCTGCTTGAGAACCCGCTGGCGGGCGTCTTCCTGGCCTTCTTCCTGTGATAAGCGTTTTTCCTTTTGTTCCAGCCAAGATGAGTAGTTTCCTTTATACGGAACCCCTCGGCCGCGATCGAGTTCAAGGATCCACCCGGTAACGTTATCAAGAAAATAGCGGTCATGGGTTACGATGATGACGGTGCCTTTATAATCTTCCAAATGCCGCTCTAACCACGAAACAGATTCCGCATCAAGGTGGTTAGTCGGTTCATCCAGCAATAGAATATCCGGCTTTTGTAGAAGCAAACGACAAAGCGCCACCCGACGCTTTTCTCCGCCTGAAAGCTTAGCCACATCAGCATCACCCGGTGGACAGCGGAGTGCGTCCATGGCGACGTCCAATATCCGCTCCAATTCCCATCCGTTGACCGCATCAATTTTTTCCTGCAAGTCGCCCTGCTCGGCCAATAAAGTATTCATTTCGTCGTCGTCCATTGGCTCGGCAAACTTAGCACTAAGCTCATTGAACTGATCGAGTAGGGCTTTGGTCTCCCCCATCGCTTCCATGACATTGCCCATGACATCTTTATCCGCATCAAGTTCAGGCTCTTGTTCAAGATATCCCACCGAAACACCATCGGCGGCCCAAGCCTCGCCATTGAACTCTTCATCCTGGCCAGCGATGATCTTCATCAGTGTGGACTTACCCGATCCGTTAGGTCCCAAGACGCCAATTTTAACGCCAGGAAGAAACGAAAGCGTGATGTCTTTTAATATCTCGCGGCCTCCGGGGAAAGTTTTAGAGACATTTTTCATCACATAAATATATTTGTAGGAAGCCATGAATTTACCTTCTAAATATTGATTAAATTCTCTTAAAATTACAGAAGAATCAGGGTATCAGAGACGTTATGTGCCGACCTCAGTTCGGCACTATCTGAGAAACGCGGGCGTACCAGAAAATCCGATCCCTCGAAGTTTCAAGCAGAAATTTCACGCCATTCGGCAACAGCGAGCGAGCGATTGGGTTTAAAGATTTGGCGGCTGTGAAGATGGCATTCCTGGTTAAAGTAGTTGTGGATCGAATCCAGGATCGAAACGAATTTTTGGTGAGATTTCACATTCCCGATATTCGCCATCATACGCTCCCGTCGCCGAAACGGCTGGTGTGATTTCTCCGCGCCAGAGGTAACCCAATTCGCCATTGATATGCACGAAAATCTCGCCGAGATGCCATCGCCAAGATGAATATGATCGATCATAAATGCGCCGCTTGCGGATCTCGGCCGCAAACCTCGGACCGAACCGGTACCACTAGGCGCGAACCATTGCATAGCTGATATAGATACCGCGTTCGTGGAGCAAATATTCGACCTGCCTCAGCGAAAGCGGATACCGGACATACATCATCACAGCTTTGCGGGCAATTTCGGGCCATGTCTTGAAATATCGGAAGTGATTTTTCATCGCGGGACCGTACGAAACGCTGCCTTCAGGCTCAAGCCGATTTCGCCTGACACGGCCCCTGGACGAGCTCACCGCTTTGCTCGCCCGCTCACAGTAATCCCGCTGCCGGCCCCGTATCTCTGATCGGGCTCCGCCTCGCGTACAGAAAACTTTGCGAGCATCCGCCAACTCGAATGTTTTGGCGGGCTTTTTTCGCAACATTTTGGAGCTTGATTTTACGGCACAAGAATACCCGTCGCCCTACAAGCGCAAGCGTCCCTTCGGCGAGACGCCGGATCAACCTGACTTGATCGCCAAAGATTTTGCCGAACCCGCCGAGATGTTGACGCAGCACCCCTAGTTTAACGTCGCCGCCGAGAACAGCACGCTGAAGCTTTCGCACCAGATCACCACTGAGCTGTACGCGGCGGGATCCACGTTCGCCGGGAACTGGTAATTCTGATTGCCGCTGGAGCCTTTGAGCGCGCCGAGTGCGACATGGTTGGCGCCTGTGACGTCCGCAGAGGCTCGAATGTCGGCGCGATCGACGAGGTAGACAACGAGGTCCGGTCCGGGCGTGACCTCGAATTCCGAGAGGCGCAGCGCGTGCGCGCCGTTTGCTTCGCGATAAATCGTTGCCGTGCCACGACCGCCATGCGAGCCGTCCACATCGACGAAAGTTCCGGAAGCGAGCGTCACAGCGTTGCCCGCGGCGGGTTCGTCGACATGTTTCTCGACCGCGCAGGCGGCGAGCGGAAGCAGGCTTGCGGCCAACAGGCCGAGTTGGAATTGGCGGCGGGTGAAGATGGTGGGCATGATGTTTTCCCTGCGTCGGTGGGCGGATGTTGTGATTGGGGCGGGGCCACTGACCCTACGGCGGAAGCTCCTGCGAATCCAATAGCCGCCGCCAACGGAATGGCCGCGAAATACGCCTGTGGAGACACGTCGGCGAGGGGCCTTTAATTCTCCAACGCTACCGTCTTCCCGGCGGGAGGCCGCTGGTTAATGCGGCGCTATTTTTATGAATCTTCGCCATTAATCCCAGCACCCTGAGATGATCAGGAAGTCTGAGAATGAACTGGTGGTGGACGCAGTGGCATTGTCAGACTAAAATATTAGCGATTTTTATGATCGTCTAAAGGTTGTAGAAAATCACCAATTTCTGCGGCTTTCATGAGCTGCCGTAAATCGCAATTTCAACCCGGTTGGCGTTAGTCTGACAATGCCGCAGCCTTCAGCCGTCCGCCGCTGCCGCCATCTGGGTCACGGCACATTCATCCTCACGCCACCACAGGGACGCGAGGTCGGCGAGATCGGCATCGCGGTCCCAGATGCGCGCCTTGATCGAGCCGATATCGGTATCGAGCGTGCGGTCTATATATTTCCCTTTATAGATGGTCGCACCTGAGTGGCACGGGAGTCGGTTGACACCGTCTTTCTGGCCGCCGCCGCTGGCATTGCTAAGGCGCACGCGCTCGGCACGGACGGCAAGGCAAACTCGGCTGCCCGCCGCCACAACATCGCCGCCACTCCACATGCCGCTCAGAAAATTCTCACCAATGCGCACTCTGGCACGCCCGTCGGACACCGCTTCCAAGGTTCCTTCGAGAAGATTTTCCATGCCCATAAAATCGGCGACGAATTGATTCGACGGGCGATCGAAGAGGTCGGTCGGCGGCCCCTCCTGCACAATCTCGCCGTGCTGCATCAAGATGATGCGATCGCTCATGGTGAGGGCTTCTTCCTGGCTGTGGGTGACGTATATGAATGTGATGCCAAGGCGTTCATGCAGATCCTTTAACTCGACCTGCATATCGACACGGAGTTTTTCATCCAACGCGCCGAGCGGCTCGTCGAGCAGCAGGATCGCCGGCTCGGTGACGAGTGCCCGGGCCAGTGCAACACGTTGGCGCTGCCCGCCCGAGAGTTGATGGACGCGACGGTCGTAAAGACCCGTGAGGCGCACCAGGTCAAGCGCCCGCTCCGCATTCTTGCGCCGTTCGCCTTTGCCTTGGCCGCGCAGGCGCAAGCCATATTCGATATTCTGGCCGACGCTCATATGGGGAAACAGCGCATAGTGCTGGAATACGGTGGTGCAATTGCGCTTGTTGGCCGGCGTGTGAGTCACATCTTCGCCGTCAATCGAGATACGGCCGACGCGCGTGGGCCGCTCCAGCCCGGCGATTATCCGGAGCAGGGTTGTCTTGCCTGAACCGCTCTCCCCCAAAAGAGTCAAAAACTCGCCGCGCCGCGATGTCAGCGAGACATTGTCCAAGGCAAGCACGTCACCGAAGCGATGGGTGGCGTCAACCACTTCGAGAATGGGCGCTTCCGCGATGTCACTCACGCTCATCTCCCTGCCCTGCCGGCATTTCCCCGGTTGTCCATAACTCCCTCATTTCTTCTCGCTAAAGCCGACCCGAATCGCAACAAAGGTCAGGAATATGCTGGCGATGGTGATCAATGTGCTCATCGCGAAAATAAGTGGCACCGATGTGTTGTGCGCGCCGGATTGAATCCAAAGATAGAGCGGTAAGGTCGACTGGCCGGCACGCATGAAAATACTGAACGGCAACTCATTAAACGACAGCAGGAAGCCGAAGAACCCGGCGGCGAAAATACCGGGTTTGAGAACCGGCACTTCGATTTGCCAAAAGCGCTCCAACTTGCTGGCGCCAAGGTCCGAGGCGGCTTCAAGCAAACGCTGGTCGAAGCGCGAGGCGACGACCATCATCGCCAAAAGCGCGAACGGAAAAGCCCAAATAAAATGCGCCAGCGCCAGCGACCAGAGACCCATCTTGAAGTGCAGCCCGACGCGGAAGAACAGGAAGATCGACATGCCGGCAACGATCCCGGGCACCATCAACGGCATCAAAAACGCCATCAGAAACGGCCCGCGCCGGCGAATGCGCGGCAACACGGAGCCCACCGCGAGCGCAGCCGCCATACAGGCGATCGAGGTGATGGCGGCGAGCAGCAGGCTCAACAAGAGAGGCTTCACAATGCGAAAGTTACCGCCATAAGCCTCGCCCTCGCGCTGGCCCGAGCCGTAAAACATGTCATCATACCATTGCAGCGTCCAATCGCCCGGGAAACCGGTGAGCGGCTCGCCGCTGACCGAAAGCACGATCAGCCAAAGAATGGGGAAATAAATGATGCCGAGAACAGTATAGCCGAGCGTCGCCGACCCCCAGGCCGACCAATATTGGGCGATCCGCTCGCCGAGCGGCATGCGGCTCGCCGCGACGAGTGAGATATCGGATCGCACGGTCATCGCTTAAATGTCATCGCTTAAATGTCATCGCTTAAATGTCATCGCTTAAATGTCATCGCTTAAATGTCATCGGTTAAGGCTCGCGAATACATTGGCTAGGCCGCCCATGGGCCTGAGTGCGGCCCACAAGATCATTTGGAAAGCCAACATGATGGCCAGGACAATCGTCGCCAGTGCCGCGGCCATGGTGAAATTGCGCGCGCCGATCATGTTGTAGACATTGTGACTGATCATCAGCACATTGCCGCCGCCCATCTGCTGTGGCACCACGGTATCCCCCAGCATAGGCACGAAGCAGAAGACGATGCCGGCAACGATTCCGGGCAGCGAGAGCGGTAAAATAATGTGATAGAGCGTGCGCCAGCGATTGCCGCCAAGATCCTTACTCGCCTCTAGGTATTCATTATCGATCAACGATATCGAGAGAAAAATTGGCCACACCATGGCGGGAAAATATTGCCCGAGCAGCCCGAGATGCACCGCGAAATCCGAGAAAATCAGCCATTCCACGGGCTCGCTGACGATACCGACGTCGAGCAGAGCCGTGTTCACCAAACCGTGGATGCTCATCACCGCGCGCCAGACAATCACCCGCGCCACGGGGCTGAGGAAAAAAGGCACGGTGAGCGCCGTGAAGGTAATCAGTTTCAAGGTTTGATTTTTCGCCCCTTTGGCGAGCCAGAAGGCGAACGGGAAGGCGAGTAAAAGCTCGATCGCCGTCATGGTGGCGGCGATACGGATAGTCCGTTCCAATAGATTTCCGCCGCCGTAGAAGAACAGCTTTTCGTACGCCGTAAAGCTCCAGTCCCACTGGATCTTCACGCCCTTGGTCTGCAAAAAAGAGAATATGACGATGCCGATGAGGGGCAATACGACAGCGAGAAACCAGAATGTCGTAAAACCGCTTAGCGTCCAAATTCCACCCGGCAGCCGAGGCAGCAATCCTCGCCCCCACAGCCCGCGCGAGCTGTCTGCATGCCTCATCGTCATCACTAGAATCTACCAATAATTACAGGCGGCGCGGTGTGCGGGCACCCTGGTGCTCTGAATGCACCAGGGTGCCCGACCCGTTGGCCAACGAGAAATACTAGTCCAACTACGCGTTCAGCACACGATCCGTAGCAGCTTGAATGTCCTGAAGATGCTCAGGAACCGCCGTGAACCACATTTGCTCATGCGAGAACTTGGTCTTCAACTTGTCCTGCGCTTCGGCGATTGCGATACCGACATCTTCGCCGAGACCCATGGATTTGGCATATTCCGCACCGAGGTCGGGGCGTCCCGAAACATATCCACGCAACGGGCTGATCGCCGCCGCGTAGGCGCCCGACATCAGCCAGTTCAGGAAGGTGTAGATTTCCTCAAAGTTGCCCCTGTCCTGGACCTGCGTTGGGATGTAGGCGGCATGCATCCACTTCATATAGCCCTCAATCGCATTGGCGTAGACGAAGTCGGTCATACCGGATTTTTGCGCTTCCTTCACCGCCGGCTCCCAGCAGCGGATGGCGAGGACTTCGCCATTTTTGATGAGCGATACCTGGTCATCGAAGGTGGTGTGAAAGCTGCGGAACTGGCCGGCCTCCTTGCGTTCGATCAAGTAATCGGCCGTGGCGTTAGCCTCCGCCGGCGTCATGTTTGCCGGATCGTTAATCGCCACCTTGCCGGAGCCCTTGAGGAACATGGCGCATTCTTCCAGGTAGTAATACATGGTGCCGGTCGCGCTCTTGCCCATGGTACGCTCGTCTTCGAACACCAACGACCAAGACACCGCTTCCGGCGGATAGGGCTCGTTCAGCTTGTCGGGGAAATAGCCGAAACTATCGGCGTTCATGGCGAGCGGCGTGCCCCACACCGTGCCACCCTCCGGTTTCAGGTCGCGCGTGAGATAGGGCACCTGCTTGATCGAGTCGGGCATCCCCGCCCAATTCGACAAATTACCATGCTCGATCGGGATAATGGCCTCGCCGTTGATAAGCTCTTGCTCGGCGCCCGAGAGGGTGGAAATCAGATCAAAGCGGTCACCGGCGTCATTCACCAGCACTTCGTTCAGGAATAGACCGGGGTCGTCCTTCATCACCTCGCCTTCAAGGCGAATACCGGTATCCTTCTCGAACGCGCTCCAATCGCCGGGAATCATCGTCGGCGCCGTCATGAGAAAGCGAACCACGCCTGATTCCGCTTTGGCACGCCGGGTGAGACCCTTAAGAATTGCCGGCGCACCGACAATCACTGCGCCAGTCGCCGCCGCACCTTGAATGAAATTACGGCGCGAAAGATTGTAGTAAAGATGTTTGCTCGTGATCTTCTTGTTATTCGCCATGATGGCCTCCCAGGAAAAATTGAGACAAAATTTGAACTTCACGCTCTTCAAAACTACTCGCAACAACCGTCGTGCGAGAATTATGGATCAAGTATGATCACATGCCCATAGGTTATTCGCAAAAGCCTATGCTTAAAGCGGAGGCATTGTCACGTTAACAGGTAGGACACGCAAGGAACCGTGTGTCCGTCGTCATATAATTTGGAACAATCTACGGCCTGATCTAAAGGAGGATTTGGCCCATCTGGTTCAAGATATTAAGCGGCGTATTTGCTGTATTGCAAGCGCCGGTTCTCCATCGTTTTCAGTTTGATCCTTTCTCGTTGTTTTAGAATTGATTGCCCACGCCCGAAGTAAACGTCTGCGGGCATTGTCACGTTAACAGGCAGGACACGCAAGGAACCGTGCCAGCTGTTTTTCAAGCCGCCACGCACGCATTTTCCCACACGCCGAATGCGTCGGTTCGCAACCGCTTGAATGTGGACCTACTGAGTAAATGACGCTGGACATAAAAGCTGTTGTAGACGGCAGATTGGATGTTCAGAAACCGTTGGGCAGAGCCTGGTGATTTGAACTTCTGCTGTTTGCGTTCCCGTCGTCGCACTGGCTGATGCGAGTTTTCAGCACGATTATTCGCCCGCTTGTTATCGATGTGCTCAGCCGTCAGGCCGAGGGTTCGAATGGCGACATGGTAGGATCTGAGCTTATCGGTTGTAATCCGGGTCGGCGCCACTCCCTGTTTCTTCAGCAGTCTGCGCATCAATTTCAACGCCGCCTTCGCGTTCCGCCGGGATTGGACGAGAAAATCGAGGACTTCGCCTTCATTGTCGACCGCTCGCCACAACCAGTGACGCCGCCCTCGAATGACGATGACCATTTCATCGAGATGCCAGAAATCACTCGGTGCCGGCCGCATGCTGCGCAAATTCTTTGCGATCGGCGCGCCGAATTTGAGAAACCAGCGCCGCACGCTCTCGTAGGAAATATCAAGACCCCGCTCCGCAAGCAGATCCTCTACATCTCGATAACTCAAAGTAAACCGGGCATAGAGCCAAACCGCGTGGATAATAATATCCGGTGGAAATCGATGGCGAGCAAACGAGATGTTATCCATCTCGACAGGCTATCGCAGATGCCCCTACACGTCCTTCCTGTTAACGTGACAATGCCCAAAACTCGCCCCCCGCAAGCAAACCAATCACGCCGCCTGATGGCCCCGCCACCAACTTCCGGGCGCAGCTCCACTTGCCGTGTGAATGGCAAGAATGGGACGAAGCTAAATCGAGTCCAAATCCATCAACCCGACCGCACGCCAATTCCCGATTTCACCCACATAGTAGATTTCAATCAAACCTGCTTACAAATGGAGCTCTTGTCTTCATTTAGAGCGCAAAGGTGAAGATTGGGCAGCGTGCCGTCCTAAGATTGACCTGAAAGGCCAACCGAATTGCCTAACACCACTTTTCCACAGTACCGCAATGGTGCAATTTGGAACGGACAAAACTGCACTTACAGTGCACTTACGGCGCTATATGGCAAAACGTTGTAATCTTCTAAGTCATTGAAATATTGGTGGGCCTGGCAGGACTCGAACCTGCAACCAGACCGTTATGAGCGGCCGGCTCTAACCAGTTGAGCTACAGGCCCGCCCGCAAGATGCGCATTCGGCGGTGCGAGCGCAAGTCCCGTTTGTGGCTTTTTTTGATTTCCCGGGGCCCGCCGCAGCGACTTGATGCAAATCAACGTCCGGGCCGATCTGCCGCGCCATACTAGATCGCATGGAAGCAGAAATTCTTCACCGCGATGACCGCGCGGCACCGCGCTATATCAGCAATCCAACAGCGCCGTACTTGACGAACGCGGCGTGCTACCACGCGTGGCCGGAAGCGCTCGATCCGACACTGCAGCTCTCGCTCCATTTTCATATTTCGTTCTGCGATTCGCTCTGTTGGATTTTCGACTGCACCACGATGGTGGTGCCGCGCTGCGAACACGTGGCCAAACATCTGCAGCGTCTGAGAAACCAAGTTGAAATTGTCGCTCGCATTCTGGCCGAGCGACGATGCGCGTATCGAAGTCCTGGCATCCGGGAGGCCACTTCTCCGCGTCGTTTGCACTGCCTTTGACAACTATTGGAAACCGGCGGAATCACGGCATAGCCGGGCAATTTAACCAACCACGGAGTATCGAATGATGGCGAAGGTTGTGAGCCTGCACGGCGCGACCCCGGCCGAAATATTTAGTTCCGGGCTAGACAATCTCGGTGCGATCGAAGAAGTCGCGCTCTCGGTCTTGTGGAAGGATGGGCGCGTCACCGCCGGCTGGTCGGCCACCGACATGTCCAAGCTGGCCTTCATGATCCTCGCGCTCGACGAGGAGCAGCGTAAACGCAACCTGCGCTCTGGAGAGGCTTGAGAATCGTGCGGTTATTCCGCATGTTTGGCGTATGCGAATAGCGCTCCTGGCCCTCGTGTTTCTCGCCGCCGCGTTTGGCTCGGAACAATCCTTGCCCGGTGGTTTGTCGGCGCGCGCTGAAGGCGACAGCTCGGCGGGACGTAAAGTTTTTAAACAATGCCGCAACTGCCATTCGGTGCGGCAGGGAAAATTCGGCACCTTCGGCCCCAATCTCTTTCAAGTGGTCGGCCGCATGGCCGGCACGGCGCCGGAGCATAAATATTCGCCAGCGCTGGCCGGTGCCGGCTTTGCCTGGACACCGGAGCGGCTCGACCGCTGGCTAACGGACCCGCAAGAATTCTTGCCCGGCGCAAAGATGAAATATGTTCTCGAAAGCGCGGTAGCGCGCGCCGACGTGATCGCTTACTTAATCGCCGCCGGGAAGCGTTAGGCCGGCGCGCGATTTAACGGCGCCGCCGCGCCGGTCAGCCACTCCACCACATCCGGCCACGGCGCTAGTTCGGGCGCGAGACGCGCGCGCACCATGGCGTGGTAGGCGTCGAGCCAGTCCAACTCCTCATCGTTCATCAGCACCAAATCCACCAGCGCGCGATCGATTGGCGCAAGCGTCAGCGTTTCAAAAGCGAGAGTAGGGCGTTCGGCCCCTTCAAGGCCGGTCGCGGCGATGACGGTCACCAAGTTCTCGATGCGAATGCCAAAGGCGCCCGCCTTGTAATATCCTGGCTCGTTGGAAACGATCATGCCGGGCTCAAGCGCCGCCGGGGTGGGATGCTTCGAAATCCGCTGCGGCCCCTCATGCACGTTCAAATAGGCGCCGACGCCATGGCCAGTGCCATGGTCGTAGTCGAGGCCTGCCTGCCACAAAAACTGACGCGCCAGACTGTCGAGCTGAGCGCCAGTGGTTCCAACCGGGAAGCGCGCCCGCGCCAATGCGATATGGCCCTTCAGCACCCGGGTAAAGCGGTCACGATACTCTGCCGTCGGCGCACCAATGGCGACAGTGCGGGTGACGTCGGTGGTGCCGTCAAGATATTGACCGCCCGAATCCACCAGATAGAGCGACCCGGCTTGGAGCGCCCGGTCGCTTTCCGGTGTGACGCGGTAATGCACGATAGCGCCATTGGCCGCGGCGCCTGAGATGGTGTCGAAACTGGGTCCGCGGTAATGCGCGCCACCGGCGCGGAATGCCGCAAGCTTTGCCACCGCCATCAACTCAGTGACCTCTTCTGAACCATCCAACCCAGAGAGCCAGCAGAGGAAACGGGTCAACGCCAGACCATCCCTCAAATGCGCGGCGCGGATGCCGTTTAATTCCACCGCGTTCTTGCACGCTTTCGGCAGCGCGCAAGGGTCTGGTTTTTTGATGATAGCAGCGCCCGCGCCGCACAGGCGCTGAACCGCCCAGTCTGGCGCCGTCGCAGGATCGAGCATAACTGACTTGTCAGCAGCGCCGAACGAATCAAGCGCGGTGCCAAGCGCCTCAGGAGATGCCGTAGTGATTTCATCGCCGAGATGAGCAGTTAGTTCTGCCACCTGCTTGCGCGGATCAACGAACCACTGCACCCGGCCGTCTGCCTGTAACAGAACGAAGGATTGCGGCAGCGGCGCACATTCGACATCGGCGCCGCGAACATTGAGCAGCCAGGCAATCGAATCCGGCGCGCTCAAAAAGGCCGCCGCCGCGCCTGCCTGTTTCACCTGGCCGGCAATCTCACGCCGCTTCTCGGCTGATTCTCGCCCGCTAAACTGAATATCCTGGGGCACGATAGCCCCCACGGGTCTGGGTGGCTGGGCGTGCCAAACCTCGTCGAGCGGGTTGGAGTCGCAGGGTTTGAGCTCAGCGCCAGCCCGCGCGCACGCCTCGCTCAGCCGGCGCCGCTGATCGGCGCTGTGCAGCCACGGATCAAAACCCATCTTCATACCGGCGGAAAGATTGGCCTCGATCCAATTATAGGGCGGCGATTCGGTAATATGATGGCGCTCATAGAGCGCGCCATCCGTTTGGTTTTCTATTTGCAGCGTGTAGCGGCCATCGGTAAAGAGTGCGGCCTTCTCGACCAGAAGGAGGGCAAGGCCGGCCGAGCCGGTAAAACCGGTGAGCCAGGCAAGGCGACGCGAGCGCCGGGCGACATATTCACCCTGGTGCTCATCCGCAAGCGGCACCACGAAGCCGTCGAGGCCTTGGCGCCTGAACGCCGCGCGCAAATCGGCAAGCCGCGCCGGCGATGCACCCGATTGGCCGATGCCGTCATCCATCGCCGCCAACGTCTCGCGCAATGCAACCAGCTGAGCGCGCAACGGGCCTTCCGCCGCGGGCACGACCAGGCGCAGCCATTCACCGTCGTCTAGCGGGCGCGGCGCCGCCGCGATCCCGGCCAGCAGTTCCTTGACGTCTCTCAGCGAGGTCGACGCGCCGGACGCCGTCAAGAGCTCAGCTAAGTTTTCGTCGCCTTGGTAGGTGAGTTTAATTTTATTCATGGCGCAATTTGTACTAGCTCATGAAGGCGCGCTTCAAGCAGCAATGTCAGCCATAAATCCGAATCGGGACGCCCGCAACCGCCGCAAAGACCGGTCCAAATTTGGCGTAAAGATGGTTCAGGGCCAGCTCGATGCGAAAAAATTGCGCATCTTTGTGCTTTTTAACGCGCACAGAGCGCTTTCACAGTTGACATGAATTTTTAAAGATGTATATACATATTACATGATCAACGAACAAACCATAGTCGACAGCCCGGACATTCGTACTTGCGTCTGCGCGAATTTGCGCCGCACCACACGAATGGTCACGCAAGCCTATGATGCGGCATTGCGGCCCGCTGGGTTGAGAGCGACGCAGTTCACACTGCTTGCCGTCCTCGCCAAACGCGGACAACTTCGACAAAGCTATCTCGCCGAAATATTGGTGGTGGATGGGACGACGCTGACTCGCAACCTTCGGCCACTCGTTAAAAACCAGTGGATCGAGATCGACCGCGACAGCGATCAGCGAGTGCGTTTGATCTCAATCACGGCAAAAGGCCGGCGAATCCTCGCCAAGGCGGTTCCCATGTGGCAACAGGTCCATGCGCGGTTCGTCACCGGACTCGGAGATGAGCAATGGTCGTATTTGCTAACCGCTCTGACCGAAGCGACCGCTATCGCGCAGCGAGACTGAAGCTTTTTTTTGCGTAAATAGATGTATCTACATTTTATTTAATGGATTTTAAAATGACGTCCCGAAAACAAGAACTCCGCCATGGGGCACGCCGGCCGGGGACCCGAGAATCCCAAACCGCTTAAACTTTTAACCGAGGAGCAAACCACATGACTCACGCTATGCAGCAGCCGATCTCCCATGGCGTCGTTCCCGAGCAGCCGAGTCTTGCATCGCTGGTCGACGCTGATGTGATACGCCGTGCAGCGATTGTCGCCTTAATTATGGGCAGCGCTCTAACGCTGGCCAATCAACCCGATGCCTTCTTCGGCGAAGGCGCGGTCCGAATTCTACCGCTTCTCCTTGTCTTCATAACGCCGTTCATCGTCGTAACGTTTTCACAAATCCTCGGCATGCGCCGCGCCCACCTGGATGCGCGCGGCGTTCAGACGCCCCCTCTGGAAAGCCTTGCAGCCAGTGCTCTGTCGCAAGCGATCCCGCGCAGGTCCGTGGCTATGGGCGTAATCGTTGGCTCGGCGAATACAGCGATCACTGTTCTCACCGCGCTGACGGATGGGCTCGTCTTGGCCGATCTACCGACCGCTCCGATTGGCCAGGCCTTTGTTCTCCCCATGCTGTTCAGCATGATTTCCCAAACGATTTCCTACCGCCGCGTAGCACGCCGGATCGCCGCGCGGCATCAAAGCGAGGCTTTCGAATCGCCCCAGCCAAGCACTAAACAGGCATGAACATGCAGAGCTTGAAGAACACCAAGCCGGCAACGGCGCCGGATTTTATCCAAATCCCAAGTAGGGCCACACTCAAACCAAGGAGAAACTCATGAGATACTCAGCGATACTTACAGCAGCCGTCGGTGCGTTGGCACTGTTCACTATCGGCCAACCCAACACAGTCCACGCCCAGTCGACATCTGCCAGCATAGCCGAGGATTTTCCTGTGCCACCGCTCCACCCAGAGGGTGCTGTGCTCGAAACCCGAGAGCTGGCACCGGGTGTCTACGCCCTTATCTCGAACAAGCCGCCGACTGACAATTCCGGATTCGTGGTCGGTGAAAAGGGCGTGCTCGTCATTGACGCCCACATCGACGGCGACATGGCGCGCCAGATCCAGGCCCGTGTGCGCGAGGTCACGGACAAGCCAATTCTATATCTGGTCAACACCAACTATCACGGCGACCACACCTTCGGAAACTATGCCTTCCCAGAGGACACGCGCATCATCGCGCATCGGCTCACCGCCGAACGCATGAAAGACTTCGAACATGAGATGATTCTCATGCTCGCCGCGGTCGATAATGATGCCAGCATCCTGAGCGACACGCGGCTCAGGTTGCCCGACGTCACGTTCGATAAAACCATGAAGATCGATCTCGGCGGGCGCATAGTCGAGCTCCATCACTTTGGCGCCGGCAACACCCCAGGCGACACTGTCGTCTACGTACCAGACGCAAGGGCCGCATGGACCGGCAATATGGTGCTCGGTGAGGGCATCATCCCGTTCCTGATCGAGGGCGGCGCAGTGCCCTACATCGCGAGTCTGGCGCGCTTCGCGCAAACCATTGACGCGCACACGATCATTCCTGGCCACGCGATTCCGACAACTGGCGCGGCGCTTGGCCGTTACCTCGCCTACCTCAATGATCTTGTACATGAGATGCGCGGTGCCCGGCTTCAGGGTCACACGCTGGAACAGGCGTTGAGCGGCTACGCGCTTCCCGCCGCCTACGTCATTCCGGCAGACTCGCCGCTGGCGGCATTCGGCGAATTTAATAACGCCCTACACCGCTGGAACCTCCGCGTGACTTACGGCGAGCTCGCCGGCGGCTGATTGCAAACACACCATCGAGCTATCGACCGGGCGGCGCGTTAACCGCCCGGTCATCTTATTCACGAACCTCCGCCTCAATAGGTTAATAACAGGGTGGACCAATTGCCAAGCCGGATAGGATCGACACTGCGCAATCCAGCGTCGCCATAAGTTTCCACGACTTCCGCCTCTTGGCTGGCCAGCAGCCCGGATAAAATAGCGATTCCGTCGGGCGCCAAATGGTGCGCCAATTCCGGCGCCATTTGGCGCAACGGATTGGCAAGAATATTGGCGCAGATCAGATCATAGGGCGCGGCCTCGCCGATCTCGTGTGCAGCGAAGCCTTCGCTCTGACAAATCCGCACGCTGGCTGCGACGCCGTTCGCCTTAGCGACGGCCTGCGAGACCGCTACCGACGCCGGGTCGATATCCGCCGCCAGCACATCGGCGCGGCCCATGCCGCCGCCGTCCCAGCATTTGGCAATGGCGACGGCGAGAATGCCCGAGCCGGCGCCGAGGTCGAGCGCCTTCTGCACGCGGCGCGTGGCAGCGATACGATCGAGCGCCAGCAGACAGCCACGGGTTGAGCCATGCATGCCGGAGCCAAAGGCGTTGCCGGCATTGATACAGAGCGCGATGCGCCCGGGTGGCGGGTGAAGATAATCGCCGTGCACGACGAAGCGTCCAGCAAACAGCAAAGAAACTTCGCGCGCATATTTAGCTGCCCAGTCTTCGTCGGCAATCGCCTCAATTGCGATCTCCGGCGCCACCAGGCCAAGGCGCGCCGCAGTCTCCGACGCCAGCGCCGTCACGGCATCGCGTTCTAAAATATCGGCGCAATAGGCATTGAGCCGCCACAACCGATCCGGCAATTCTGCAGCTTCTCCGCTGTCGTCCACCAATGACGTCGACACGGCGACTGCATGGTCCTCGAACAGCGTTTCAAACTCGCCGAGAAAGAGCTCAGGGAGCGTTAGGCCGATGCGCCAAACCGCCATAATCGCACCCTCATACCGGCTCGACGAAACGGTCGATAACTTTTTTATCGCCGGCTTTTTCAAAAGCGATACTCAGTTTGCTGCCGTCGACCGAGCGGATTCGGCCGTAGCCAAATTTTTGATGAAAGATGCGCGTGCCGATGGCCAAGCTTCCGGCGGCGGGCTCTTTTTTCCAAACTTCCGTGTCGGCACTTCGCTCGATCAGGCGAGCGCGGGCGCGGCGCGGCGGAAATCCGGATGCTCCGCCATTGCGGCCCGCGAAAGAGCTTTCCATTGCCGTCACCACCGGGAATCCGTCGCGGTTGCGCGCTTCGCTGTGATCGGCCGGCAATTCATCGATAAAGCGCGACGGCAAGGCGCTGACCCATTGACCGTGAATGTGGCGGCTGGCGGCGCTTAAGATATGTACGCGCTTGCGCGCTCGGGTAAGACCGACATAGGCGAGACGGCGCTCCTCTTCCAGGCCGGCAGCGCCGTTTTCGTCGAGCGCCAATTGATGCGGGAACAGGCCCTCTTCCCATCCCGGCAAAAAGACACTGTCGAACTCCAGCCCCTTGGCGCCATGCAGCGTCATGAGGTTGACCATCTCCTCACCGCGGCCTTCCTCGCGGTCCATGACCAGGCTGACATGTTCCAAAAATTCGCCCAGGCTTTCGAATTCCTCGAGCGCGCCCGTCAGTTCCTCCAGATTTTCCACGCGCCCTGGCGCCTGTGGCGTTTTATCCTTCTTCCACATGTCGCGATAACCCGATTCATCGAGCACGGCATTCAACACATCCCAATGCGGCGTTTCTACGGCCATCGCGCGCCAACCGTCGAATTGCTTCAGCAACCCAGACAGCGCGCCGCGCGGCTTGGGCTTCAACTCATCGGTCTCGACCAGAACTTCTGCTGCGCTGTAGAGCGAACAATCCGAAGCGCGGGCAAGGTGATGCACGAGTTGCAGAGTGGCGTCGCCCAGGCCGCGGCGCGGCAAATTGATGATGCGCTCAAAAGCGAGATCATCATCGCGCTGCCCCAACACGCGAAGATAGGCCACAGCATCGCGGATTTCCTGGCGCTCGTAGAAACGCAGACCGCCGATCACCCGGTATGGCAAATTGATAGCGACAAATCGTTCCTCAAAGGCGCGGGTCTGGAAGCCGGCGCGCACCAAAATCGCCATTTGCTGGATGCTTTCGCCGGCGCGCTGGAGGCTCTCGATGGCTTCACCCACGATACGTGCCTCTTCATCACCGTCCCAACAGCCGGTGACCGCGACTTTCTCACCGTCACTATCCTCGGTCCACAGGGTCTTGCCGAGTCGCCCCGTGTTGTGAGCGATCAGCCCCGAGGCTGCGCCCAATATGTGCCCGGTGGAGCGGTAGTTGCGCTCCAAACGGACGACCTGGGCACCCGGGAAATCCTCCTCGAAGCGCAGGATGTTGCCGACCTCGGCGCCGCGCCAGCCATAGATCGACTGGTCATCGTCACCAACACAGCAAATGTTATGGCGCGCGCGCGCCAGCAAGCGCAGCCACAAATATTGCGCCACATTGGTATCCTGATATTCGTCGACCAAGACATATTTGAAGCGCCGTTCATATTCCGCCAGCACGTCGGGCTCGGCGGTGAAGATCGTCAGATTGTGCATCAAGAGATCGCCAAAATCCGCCGCATTTACGGTTTTCAGGCGATCTTGATATTGCCGGTAGAGCTCGGGCGCTTTGCCGTTGGCGAATTCCGCACCGGGAGCATTGGCAACTTTATCGGGCGTCAGACCGCGATCTTTCCAGCGCTGCACGATGATCGAAAGCGTGCGCGCCGGCCAGCGCTTTTCATCAATGTCAGCCGCCCGCACGAGCTGTTTCAACAAGCGCACCTGATCATCCCCGTCGAGAATGGAAAAATCGGACTTGAGACCAACAAGTTCCGCGTGACGCCGCAAGATTCGCGCCGCCATGGCGTGGAACGTGCCCAACCACAGCCCCTCCGCCGGCCGGCCGATCAGAAGCGAGACACGCTCCACCATCTCGCGCGCCGCCTTATTGGTGAAGGTGACCGCTAGGATTTCGCTGGGAAATGCTTTGCCCTGATGCAGGATATGCGCGAGGCGGCTGGTCAGCACCCGGGTTTTTCCAGTGCCGGCACCGGCAAGGACGAGCACCGGGCCATCCACCGCCTCAACTGCAGCGCGTTGCTCAGCATTGAGCGACGTCAGATAGGTGGGTTCTGGCGCTTTCGCGGGCGGCCCGGCGGGATTGTCTTCCACCAAGTCGGCAAGATCGAAGGGATCACTCATGTGCCAGTCTAGTCACGAATCGATAGCCACATATATAACATCGCGCGCCCGACATGCCACGCAATGAACGCCAAACCGTGGCGATTATCCGCCGCCGCCATGGATCTCGCGCCACGCCGCCTGCAAGGCATCGCTATGCGCTCTGAGCGCCTTGTCGCGGTGGGCGACGCCGATTACCTGGGCGCTCTCATCATCAGTAACAACCGGCAGGCGATCCACCCCGCTCGCGTCCATCAGGCGGAGCGCAGTGGTTAACTCGTCATCGGCGCGCAGGATGACGGGGCCCCGGTGCAGCAAATCCGCGGCATAGAGTAGCGGGTCGAGATCGGCTTCAAAGGCGACTTCTTTAATATCGGCGAATCCCACCATGCCCAATTGCCGCCCGTCTTCATCCACCACCACAATGTCGGCGTTGGAGTCGACACTCAAGATACGCTTTATGTCACCCATGCCGGCGGTCGGTGCTAGGCGGATGAATTCGCGCGTCATGACGTTCGAGACCCGAACCTCGCGCATCAATCCCACTTCGCGGCCTTCCTGCAAATCTAGGCCACGGTCGCCTAGTTGCATGTGAAAGAAGGAGCGGTGGCCAAATGGCGCAGTTGCAACCGCCGCTACCGCTACGGCCACCATGACGACGACGGTCACCTCATAGCTGCTGGTCAATTCGAAGACGATCAAGATTGTCGAAATAGGCGCACCAAGAACGGCGCCCGCGACCGCGCCCATGCCGGCGATCGCGTAAACGCTCTGCGACGAAGAAAGCTCCGGCACAATACTCGCCGCGACGAACCCGAAGGCACCGCCGGTCATCGCCCCGATGAACAGCGAGGGGCTGAAAACGCCACCAACGAAACCCGATCCGAGGGACAGCGAGGTAGCGGCAATCTTGGCCGCGAGCAAGGCGAAGAGCAGCCAAAGCGGAATGGCTTCGTTGAGCGCCCGGTTGGTCGCCTCGTAGCCGACGCCGAGAATTTCCGGCAGAACGATGGCGATGGCACCAATCGCGGCGCCAGCCAGGGCCGGGCGCAGCCAGCCCGGCACATTTGTGCGCTCCCACGCCATTTGGGTAAAAAGGATGCCGCGCATGAAAATGACTGCGACGGCGGCGCTGACCAGGCCAAAAAGGGCGAATGCGGGCAGCTCGAGAAACGAGACCAGCGTCGAATCCGATATAACGAAGGCGGGAAAATCACCTAAATGAACGCGGGCAATAATGGTGCCGACAACCGAAGCGATCACAACAGGGGCAAAGGCGCTAAGCGCATAGTGGCCGATGACGACCTCGAGCGCGAAGAAGGCGCCGGCGATCGGCGCATTGAATGACGCGGCCACCGCCGCGGCAACACCACAGCCGAGCAGCGTGAGCGAGAGCGAACGGCTCAGCTTGAGGCGGTGGCCAAGCAAGGATGCCATGCTAGCGCCGATATGCACCGCTGGCCCCTCGCGCCCGACCGAAGCGCCGGAGCCGATCGAGATAATTGCGCCTAGCGCAGCCACGATGCCTTCCTTGAGGGGGATGCGCCCGCCGTGCAGAACGCTTGCCTCCATGACATCAGCCACACCATGCGGGCGCGCGCCACTCTGAAAATAGCGCACCAACAATCCCACCGCGAGGCCGCCCAGGGTCGGTACGAGGACAATCTGCCACCACGGCAGTTTCGCCGCCGCTGTGATCAGCCGCTCGCCCAGATCGCCATAACCTGCGGTTTGTACGACGCCGATGAGCTCACGAAAACCGATACTGCCATAGGCCGCGGCAACGCCGATTAGCACCGCCAACAGGGATAGAATGACCTGCTCATTGCGAACCAGGCGCAACATTCCCTTTTTAACAGGATGCCCCGAAAGTGACGCGCCCACGCCGACTGTTACTCGCTAGCTATCAGTTACATTGCCCGATCGAGGCTTCTGCACAGATTGTCTTGCCATCGACCCAAGTTGCGCCGCTGAGATCGGCCTTAAGGAAATCCGCGTCGCCAAGAGTTGCGCCGGTGAAATTCGCACCGCGCAAATTGGCGCGGAAAAAGCGCGCGCGGCGCAAATCGGCGCCCTTGAAAGAGGTGTTTACGAGTTCAGAGGTGGTGAAATCCGCCCCGATCAGGCGCGCATCGTCGAAGCGCGTGTTGGTAAACACCGCCGAGACAAATTTGGTCCGGCGCCCGTCAACGCCGGATAGGTTCGAGCCAGTAAAATCGCTGCGCGCGAAGAAGGCGCTGCGCAGATCAGCGCCACTCAGATCGGCGTTCAGGAATTGCCGATTGTCGAGACTGCAGCGCTTCCAATCAACACCGGGAGCTGGTGTATCGGTACAGCCGGCATAGGCCGCAGAAGGCAAGAGCAGAACCGCCAACAAAACGGGTAAGACCGCCAGACCGAGAAATTTCTTCGGAACAAAGACCATTGCCTTATAGATGTACAGTGCGCGGCGGCGCTCGGAAAGCCTTAACTGCCGCCTCATACGCCACTACGTAGAAGTCCGAATGGCCGCACCAAGGCGGCATGGCGCACCAAGCTTTCATGTGCGGCCATAATTTCTCCCAATATCGCCAAGGATTTTTCTGGCAACGGCTCCGACCGCCGCGCGCCGAGATCAACGTGAACCAGCACCCATTCGCTCAGCGCCGAGATCCATCCCTCTTCGCCATGCAGCAATTGCAGGCAAACATGAATGCGCTTGGAATCATAAGCGATCAATTGGGCGGTGACCCGGATCGGCGCGCCCAGAGTAAGTTCGCGGAGGTAAATAATTCGCGTATCGAGCGCGAATGTCGATTTGTTGGTCGCCTTCACATAGCTCTCGCCGATGCCAATACGGGTGCCGAAGGCATCCATCGCGTGATCGGCGGCCATCAGGTAATAAGCCACATTCATATGGCCGTTATAATCAATCCACTGGGGAAGGACAGTTGCGCGGTAAATCTCCAGCGGCGCTTCGATATTCATCAATTCAACCCTGTGTTTTTTTGATTTCGTTCAACCGCCGGTGTGCTTGCGGGCGCTGACGACGCGGATCACGTTCAGTTTGGTCAGCCAGGCCACGGTCCGGTGAGCCAAGCTCCGGTTTTCGGTCGGCATGCGGTTCAGTAGCGCGTCGATTTCACACTCCCCCAACTCTCCCAATACCGATAGCAGCGTGTCGGTTTCCTCGCCCGAGAGGAAGAGATAAGGCGCGAACGAAACGATGGGATTTTGCCGAATCGCCTTGAACCAGGCTCCGGCAGCGCCCGGATTGAGCGCGATCCGTGCTTTGCCGTCCAAGAGAGCGGTCGGATACCCGGCGAACAAAGCAAAAGGGTCGTTGCGCAAGGGATGCCCCGGTCCCTTTTCGGGGCGCGGCGCGATGATGGCGGCGGAGCGCCGGCGCGCCGCAAGCGAATCCCAGAGCGCCTGATAGGAGGCAATGACAACCGGCCAATCAAATTTTTCACTGGCATGTCTGCGCCCTGCCTCACCCATACGGCGGCGCAAATCGGCATCGTCGATGAGGCGCAGAAAGGCTTTCGCGCAGGCTCCCGCATCGACGCTGGTACACAGGCTCGCATGACCAAGATAGCGATCATAGCTATCCAATCCCGCAGCGTGGCGGAACGCGATGTCGCCTCCCAAACCGGGCGGCAGGGACACGGTAGGAACGGCAATTCCGGTTTCGCCATCGACGATGGTATCGCGGTAGCCGTTCCAGTCGGTTACCACCACGGGGAGGCCCGTTGCCATCGCCTCGAGCGGAGTCAGTCCGAAAGTTTCCTGAATGTTATCGGACAGCGAAGTGAAAATATCAGCGGCATACCAGATCGATTCGCGAACATGCCCGTCACGGCCATCCAAGAATATGGCGTTGACGGAGGGGCAAATGGTGCGGGCGCTATCAGCAAAGGCCTTTTCGATGGAATCATTGGCAAACCAGCCGGCCTGAATGAGATGAATTTTGCGTTTGGTCTCGCGTGCCGCATTCTCCAATCCGAGATACATCGGCAACGGGTGTGCCTTGGCGTGATAGCTCAGCCTGCCCATAAACAACACGACGATATCGTCTTCGCCGATGTCATGGCGCGTACGCCATTCTTGGCGCCAACCTTCTGCCTTACCGTCAGCTCTGAGCCCGGCGCAGTCGACGCCGAGAGGAATCACCGGAAGCTGAACCGGCGCGTTCGCCAAACCGCGTGTGCGCTCATTCAGATATTCCTCCCAGTCGGTCAGCACGTGACGAAATGTTTCCCGTACCGCCTCGGACGTGCAAATCACCGCGTCCCAAGACTGATAGGGAGCGACCATAAGATCGCCGATACTGTCCATAATGCTTTCAGAGGCCGTGGTGTGGGTGATGCCGCACACGCTATAGCCGCGCGGATCGAATTGTCGGCGCTGCCAGACCAAATCCGTTGTATTGGGCCCGGGCACGAATAGACAGCCGGCTTTGGCCAAATCGTTCGGCTGCTGGTGCGAAATCCACTGAGTCGCGTGTTGCGCACCAGCAAGAGCGGCCACACGCTGTTGAAAATTCGCAAACATGGCTTCGGTCTTGCTGTAACAATAGAGCGGCGAGGCGCCGCCATGCTCGGCATAGGCTTTTAGGAACGCCTCGCCAGCGGCTTGGCGTCCCATGAGTTTGCTGCCCGAAGTATCAAACCCCTCGGGATGATAATAAATTGCGGCGGTGGCCCGCATGCTGCCTCACCTCTCTCACGCGCCAAATTGGCGCGTTCGGGCGGATCATAGCGGCGGGGCGTGGTCCTTCAAGCAAATTGCGGGATTGAAAAACGAAGCCTAGGCCAAAAAGTCGAGCCCGGCAGGCAACGATTCCGCAGCGAACTTGAGGTCAGTGAGTGGCCGACTGGTTTTCGATACGCGCCGTACCGCGGCCATCAACGCTCACCGAAGCGCAGGCACCCGATTTCAGCTCGTCCACGCAGGACTGAAGGAGCTTTATTTCCCGCACATCGTCGCGGTCGAACGGAATAATCTGACTCAGCTTGTTTTCAGCCAGATCGATCAAGGTTTCGATGGAGCGTCGTGTGAGCATTTGTCGAGCCTCCTCTATGACACCGCTGATTAAGGTTAACGACGTCATTTTAGGGGTCGTATATTTAAGAGGTAGTTAACGACGCACACATTCAACACAGGTGGTCGATCATTTCTTTCCGCTGGGTTGCCGATCGGTCACAAATCGGCGCCGGGCGGGCTTCCCTCTACGGGCTAGGAATCGCCGAGACGCTCCGCGACGACGCGCTCGATGGTTGCCTTCAGATCGGGCTGCGAGTCCATCAAGGAGCGGAATTCGCGCGAGTGCAGCATCAATATCTGGCAATAACTGAGCGCCACCACATCGGCGTTGCGCGGCATATCCCGCACCAGGGCGATCTCACCGAAGAAATCTCCGCTTCCGAGGCGTATGGGAGCGTCGCCGATAACGACTTCCAGAGCGCCGGTGGAGACGAAATACATGGCGTCTCCGGTCTCGCCCTTTTTAATGACCTTTTCGCCCGGCAACACCAGACGCGGACGCAAGAGAGCAACAATCTGGCGGATGCGCGCTTGGTCAAGATCCGCGAAGAATGGCACCTTGGCCACCATGACCTCGGGCTTCAAACCAAGGTCGAGCTCGGGCATGGTTTCGAAATCGCGTGCCCGGCTATCGAGATCCGCAATCAGATTGCCGTACACATCGGGACTGATGAGTTGCTCGGACAGCATGCGCCGGTAATCCTGATCCTCAAGGCGTACGGCCACACGACCGATATGACATCTTTGTACGGCATCGAAATAATCTGGATATTGAAGTTTGAGCGCCTCGAGCGCCGTGTCCGTGGCGGCGGCGCGCTGGCGCACAATCTGTTCGAGCCGCGTGGCGGCGTCGGCCCCAAGTAGGCTCTCCATACTCTTTGCTGCCATGCCCAACAACTGACGTAGCCCGGTTTGCGTGGCGATCAAGACTTCGAAGCGCTCAGCGAGTTGGCGTTGCAGGGCACCGGTCAGCCCGAACTTGCGTTGAAGATACATCGCCGTGCGGAAGCCGAAACCGAAGCCGAGTTTTTGCGTCACCGCCTCTTCATAGCCGGCGACGCCGTCGGCTTTCATGCCATCTTCCAGCGTGTCCGTCGCGGCCAAAAGCGCGCGGGTGATATCGTCCGAAGCCACCCCGTCTGAGAAGCGCTTGAGATAAATCTCACGCTCGCGGTTGACCAAGGTGCCAAGGCCGATCTTCACCCGGTCATCCTCGGCGAGCTCGGTGGTGTTCGCCATTTGATGCTCAAGCGCGTTGAGCCGCTTGGTGTAATCGTCGGAGATTTCGCCGGCCAGTTTCGGCGACACCTGCTGCGTCTCGGCGACTTCATGAATTTCGTCGCGGATGCGAGTGAGAGAGAGCGCCATCACCCGGTCGCGCACCACCAGATCGGCGGGAGAAAGTTTGTCCAACCCAAACATCGCCATCACAAAGCGGATCGTCGTAGCGTTAATAAACAAGGTGATCAGCACGAAACAGGTAACCAAGACGACGATGAAATTCTTCACTTCCTGGTCAACGCCGTCGGTCTCGAAGATGACAAGCGCCAGGGCCAATGAGACTGCGCCGCGCAAACCTCCCCAGAACATGATGGTCTTGAAGGCGCCACTTACATTGGCGCTGAGCTTGGCCCGGATCATCAGCGGCAAGACCCCGAACAGCACAGCAGCGCGGGCGGTAAACGCTACGGCGACGAGAACGACCAGCCAAATTGCTTGCTCGCCAGTGAAATCCTTGAGTACCTTCGGAACCAACAAGCCAACCAGGAAGAAAATAAGTGAATTAGCCCAGAACCCGAGCTGTTCCCAGGTTTCGTGCAGCGCGTGCCATGTGGCGGGCGACACCTTGGTGCGCCCGTAAGAGCCCATTACCAAGCCGGCAGTCACAACCGCCATCACACCTGAAACATGCAGATAATGCTCGGCAATCAAGAAGGAGAGATAGGCTAGAACGACGGTCAACGTAACTTCGACAAGCGGCAGGTTGCGCATCATGCCGATGATCCAGGCCATGGCGCGCGAGGCCACCAGGCCGACCGCGATGCCGCCGAAAAAGACCTTGATGAACTCTATCGCCGCGGAACCGGCGGAAGCTTCGGCGCCGGCGACCATCACGCCGGCGAGAATGATAAACAACACAATCGCCGTAGCGTCGTTAAACAAGCTTTCGCCCTCGACCAGGATGGTCAGGCGTTTGGGGGCCCCGAGGTCCTTGAAGATCGCCACCACTGCGACCGGATCGGTCGCCGAGACAATGGCGCCGAGCAACAAGCAGGCAACGAATCCAACCCCCGAGATCGCCTCCATGGCGAAGCCCACCGCAAATGTCGAGATCAACAAGCCAACCACCGCGAGCATCAGGATCGGCTTTATGTCCTTCATCAGGTGGCGGACATTGATGCTCATGGCCGATTCAAAAATCAGCGCCGGCAGGAAGAGGAAAAACACCGCTTCGGAGGTAATATCCAGATTTTCAATGGCGCGCAGAAAGTCTCCGGCGATACCGGCGCCGCTCTTATCGGGGATGACGAGCACGAGGACGCCGAGCAGTACGCCGGCGGCGGCGAGTAGCACGGTGAAGGGGAAATTCAGGCGTCGGGCCAGAGGCTGCAGAAGACTGGCTATCAGCAACAAGACAAACAGGCCAAGCACAACTAGAAAGAGATGTAAGTCCATAGGTACTCCCCCCGACCCGCGGAAACTCCAACGATACATCGCTACCCCACACATCTTCATGTGCGGCACGGCGTGTCAGTTTCTCTTGATTTGGATGCTATCACTCCGCGCGCCCGGCGCAATAGCGCAGTTTCTCGCCGCGACGGACGGGTCAGCAGGCATGGGAAACTGTTGCCTCCGGCGAGAAGGCACGGTAAGGGGAGTATCGGCGCCCTACCGGTTCGTCCCATATCCCAATGGGCTTCGGAATAACAACTTAAAAACAATAGGTTGGACCGCCACTCGAGCAAAGTCGAAGGCACAGGTGGCATGCAGGGCGGCAAGATAGTTTTTATCACCCATTCGGAACAGGCCGATCCAGGCGCTGTTGCTGAAGCGCTGCAGGCACGCGGCTATGAAACGGAAATCTGCTGTCCACTTCTCGGCGGCACGTTGCCGCCGCTTAAGGACGGAAAACCCGAAGGCTACGTCGCCGCCATCATTTTGGGCGGCGCGATGGGGGTGAACGATGCCAGCGAGATGTATTTTATTGCCGACGAGCTTGCCTGGGTAGGCGGACAAGTCGAGAACGACGCGCCCCTTCTCGGCATTTGCCTCGGCGCACAAATGATTGCGCATGCGCTCGGCGCCAAAGTGTGGGAGCACCCCGACGGCGCGCGCGAAATCGGCTATCACCAAATACTCGCAACGCCGGCGGGACGCGGGCTCTTCCCCGAGCGCCTGACAGCCTATCAATGGCACGGCGAAGGCTTCGACCTGCCGCATGGAGCCGAGCTGCTCGCCACAGGCGGCGGTCCCTTCCACAACCAGGCATTCCGCTACGGCCGGAACGCCTACGGCGTGCAGTTTCATCCGGAAATGATTCCGCGAACGATGGAACGCTGGGTCACCTCTGAAAAGGGTGCGCCACAGCTCGATTTACCAGGTGCGCAACCGCTGGCGCAGCAGCGCGCCGAAGCACCGGTGCATGATCCGGTCGTGCGCCAATGGCTGGAAAATTTCCTCTCCGTATGGCTCGGCCCGACGGACCAGGCGAATGGCGTGGATTAGTTCGCGCCAGTAATGCAACGAAGGGACCGCACGCGATGCAGCTTGGCAAGACACTGGCGGCGATGCCGTCATCAGGAATTCGAGACACGTTTAATCGCATTATGGGCATGCCGGATGTCATAAATCTGGCGCCCGGCGAGCCCAATTTTCCGACACCGCCGCACATCGTCTCAGCCGCCAGCCGGGCGATCGAGGCCGGGCATACCAAATATGTCAGCAACGCCGGACTGCCCGAATTGCGTGAGGCGCTCTGCCGCAAGCTGAAGGCCGACAACGGAATCACTGTCGACAGCGACGAGATCGTCGTCACCCATGGCGCGATGGGCGCCCTCTACAGCGCGTTTGTCGGCCTCATCGAGCCGGGCGACGAGGTATTGCTGCCCGACCCGGCCTGGCCGAATTTCACCATGATGGCGACCTTGCGCTCGGCCGTAATCCGGAGCTATCACCTCACCGCCGAAAACGGATTCCTGCCCGATATCGACGAGCTTGAAACCCTGGTAGGGCCAGCCACCAAACTGCTGTTGATCAACACCCCGCTCAATCCGATCGGCTCGGTCATTCCGCGCGCGCGTATGGCGGCGCTGTTGGATTTCGCTGCGGCGCACGATTTGTGGATTATTTGCGACGAGGCATACGAAGCCTTGACCTATACCGACAGCTTCGTGAGCGCCGCGTCGCTGGGTCATCGAGATCGTTTGATCGGCGTTTACAGCTTCTCCAAAACCTACGCCATGACAGGCTGGCGCATTGGCTACATGGTGGTGCCGCGCGCCATCGCGCCGGTTCTCGCCGATTTGCAGGAAGCGATGATTTCCTGCGCCAGCACTCCCGGCCAATGGGCCGCCCTGGCTGCACTGGAAGGCCCGCAAGACGTCGTCGCGGAGATGCGCAAGGCCTATTCTGAACGCCGCCAACTAGCTCTCGATGTGCTTAGTAAACATGGCGTCACGGCACATCCGCCGGACGGTGCGTTTTATCTTTGGATCGATATACGCGGTGCCGGCGTGCCGAGCCGGACATTCGCCGATCAACTGCTGGAGGTCGACCGAGTTGCGGTTGTGCCCGGCCTCGATTTCGGCCCCGGCGGAGAAGGCTATGTGCGCGTGTCACTCGCCGCAGCGCCCGAGGCCCTGCACGAGGGGCTCGAGCGCCTCGGGAAATGCTACACTCGCTTCGCCACCAATGCCGGCGCCGAGATGCGCCGCGCACAGTCGTGAATCGCATTGGTCGATTGAGGGAGAAAATATGAGCACAGACAAAACAGAAGACAGCTGGCGCGGTAGGGTCGGCAAACTGAGCACCGACGAAGTCGATCAATTCCTTGAAGAGCCCAATCTTGCCCGCATCGCTTGCCTTGACGCCAAGGGCTGGCCTTACGCGGTTCCTTGCTGGTACCAGTGGGATGGCAAATCAATCTGGCTGGTGGCGCGGGCCAAATCGAAATGGGCGAAATTCCTGGTAGCTGAGCCGCGCTGTGCGGTAACGATCGATGAATCCTCCTTCGCTGATGCTTCAGAAGACCCGGCGGCGGGTGTGCAACGCAATTTCGCGGCGCAATGCGAAGCGGTGATCGTGGAAGAGCCCAACATCGGCGGGCGCTGGGTCGAGGTGGCGCGCACGATGGCGCTGCGTTACTACGGCGCAAACGGCCCGAGCTATCTCGAGCCGACCATGACCTGGAAGCGCTGGCTGATTCGCCTCGATCCGGTCGAGACCTGGACCTGGCAGGGCATCGCCTGGCCAAAAACCTATCTTGAAGGCGACGCCGTTGCCCGTTGACCGCGCGCTGGGCGGACATAGCGCGCTGACCGGGCGCGAGACCGACACTTCAAGATACCCGCACGCGGGAGTGACTTGGCACGCTGGGCGACATATTCATGCTGGCACCTAAAAGCGATTTCATCGGCCTTGAAGGCGTGACCCATCTGGCGACGGGTGGTGAGCCCCCCTTGCTCAAATCGCACCGCAAAGCGTTCGAAGCATTTGCCCGCGACAAGGCGCGCGGCTTTCCTGGCTACCAAGCGCATTGGGCCGTCGGCGAAGAAGTGCGCGGCCGGCTGGCGGCACTGACCGGCCTCGCAGCCGATGACTTTGCCCTTCTCGGCAGCGCCTCGGCCGGCATCGCTTCTGTGCTCTCGTCCATTGATTGGCGCAGCGGCGACAATGTCGTCACGTCGTCGCTCGAGTACGCGTCCGGCCGTTATGCCTTTGCCCGCCTAGCTGGGGTCAACGTTGAAACCCGCCTCGCTGAGCCGGCTGGCTGGCAGGTCGAACTCGATGGCCTCATCGCTGCCTGCGACACACGAACGCGCATAGTCTATGTTAGCCAAGTTAGCTATCTGACCGGCCAAGCGCTCGACATCGCCGCCCTTTCCGCAGCGCTCAGGCCGCGCGGTATCGCCTTACTCGTCGATGTCAGCCATGCCTTAGGCGTGGTGCCGGTCGACGGCCGGCTTGCCGATTTCATCGTATGCGCCGGCTATAAGTGGCTGCTTGGCACCCACACAGGAATACTCGCCTGGAACAAGACAAGCTGGCCCAGTTTCGAGCCGCTTCACATTGGCTGGAACTCTGCGTCGCAGGGGCCGACACCGGCTTCCTACACGCTAAAGGAAGGCGCCGGGCGGGCCGAAGCGGGCAACCCGAATCATCTCGACGCCTATCTCCTGCGCACCTCGCTCGCCTATCTCGGCGATATCGGCATCGATCGCATTGCGCGCCACGCTTGGGCGCTCGGCGGCATCCTGAGGTCGGCGCTGACCGAGCTTGGCCTTTCAGTTACCACACCGGCGGAACCACATGCCCGCGCCGGCAACATCTGCTTCACCCATCCCGCCGCCGCACACCTGATGGCGTTGGCGGCAGAGGACGACATCCTGGTGTGGGCCGACAACGGCCGCGTCCGTCTTTCCGTACATGCCTTTGTCGATGAAGACGATATTGCCCGCTTGCTGGACCGGCTCCCCGAATATTTGCGCAAAGCCGGCTGACCGCCGCGCCCGGCTTTACAATCCCGAAGCGCACGCTAAATTAGGCGCCAGCGCACCGCGCACAAACACCTAAGCACCCGTAGCTCAGCTGGATAGAGCGCTGCCCTCCGAAGGCAGAGGTCACAGGTTCGAATCCTG